>DATDES010000123.1:0-26608 GCA_036522975.1 Burkholderiaceae bacterium
AAGCCAGCCTGGACAATGCCGCGACGCTCGAGGCCCTGGCGCAAAGCGCGAAGCTCGGCCGCCCGGTCGACGTGGCGCGATGAAGCTTCGCCGCCAAGCGCTCAGAACAAACCCCTGACGCGGGCACCCAGGTCGATCGGCGGCAGCGTTGCGGCCGGCGGCGTGGGGCTGGCCTCGGAACAGGGTGAGCACGGCTCGAACCGCAGCGCCACGTCGGGCGGGATGAAGCGCGTGAGCGACGCGTACAGATGACGGTCGCCGTACTTCGCCTGCTGCGTCACATGAAAGCGCTGCGGCACCATCAGCGCCAGGTGGCGCTTGGCGCGCGTGAGCGCCACGTAGAACAGGCGCCGCTCCTCGTCGATTTCGGCCGCGCTGCCGGTGGCCAGGTCGGCCGGCATGCAGCCGTCGACGGCGTTGAGCACGTAAACGGCGCTCCACTCCTGGCCCTTGGCCGAATGCATCGTCGACAGGATCAGGTAGTCCTCGTCGCGATGCGGCGGACCGGCTTGGTCGCTGGTCGCTTCGGGCGGGTCGAGCGTGAGCTCGGCGAGGAAGCGCTCGCGGTTCGGGAAACCTTGCGCGATGCGCTCCAACTGCGCGAGATCGGCCTGACGGATCGCGGCGTCGTCGTGCAGGCGCTCAAGCTGCGGCTGATACCAGCGCGCAGCGTGCCCGACGCTCTCTGGCCAGGCGCCCTCTTGCAGCGTCCGATGGACCTCCAGCCAGTCGCGCCACGCGCGCTGCGCCGACGCTGGCGGCTTGAAGGCGCGCATCGCCTGCAACGCATCGCGAGCCTCTCCGACGGCGTCGATTACGCGCCGCGCCGACGCCGGTCCCATGCCGGGCATCAGCAAGGCCACCCGAAAACCGGCCAGGCGGTTGCGCGGGTTCTGCACCCAACGCAGCACCGACAACAGGTCCTTGACATGCGCGGCTTCGAGGAACTTGAGGCCGCCGAACTTGACGAACGGAATCTTGCGCCGCGCCAGTTCGAGCTCCAGCGCGGCGCTGTGGTGACCGGTGCGGAACAGCACCGCTTGCTGCTTCAGCTTCAAGCCGCCCTCGCGCTGGCGCAACACCTCGTCGGCAACCCAGCACGCCTGCGCCATCTCGTCCATCACCGTTACCAGCAGCGGCCGGGTGCCTTGGACGTCGCTCCACAACTGTTTCGTGTAGCGCTCGGCGGCCAGCGCGATCACTGCGTTCGACGCGTCGAGGATCGGCTGCGTCGAGCGGTAGTTGCGCGTCAGCGTGAGCACCCGAGCGGCGGGCGTGAACTGCGCCGGGAAATCGAGGATGTTACGGACCTCGGCGCCACGGAAGGCGTAGATCGCCTGCGCGTCGTCGCCGACCACGGTGAGCCCGCGGCCATCGGGTTTGAGTGCGTGCAGGATCGCCGCCTGCAGGCGATTCGTGTCCTGGTACTCATCGACCAGGACCTGGTCGAAGCGTGCGCCGATGGCGGCTCCCAGCGCCGGGTCGGCCATCATCTGCTGCCAGTACAACAGCAGGTCGTCGTAGTCGAGTACCTGCTGTTGCTGCTTGTCGAGCACGTACGCTCGAAAGAGCTGCTTCAGCTCGGCCTCCCAGCCCAGGCACCAGGGGTATTGGGCTTGCAGCACATGATCGAGCGCCTGCCGACTGTTGACGACGCGCGAGTAGATCGCCAGACAAGTGCCCTTCATCGGACAGCGCTTCGCGCCGGCGGCCAGGCCCTGCGCCTGCCGCGTCAGGCCCATCAGGTCCTCGGCATCGCCGCGGTCGAGGATCGTGAACTGCTCCGACAGGCCGATCGCGCCGGCGTACTCGCGCAACAGGCGCGCGCCGATGCTGTGGAAGGTGCCGGCCCAGGGCAGGCTGGGCGCGGACTGGGTGGCGCGCAAACCCAGCGCCGCATGAAGCAGCCGAGCACTGCGACGCTCCATTTGCTGCGCGGCGCGGCGCGAGAAGCTCAGCAGCAGGATGCGCTGTGGGTCGGCGCCGGCCAGCACCAGGCGTGCCACGCGCGCGGCGAGCGTCATCGTCTTGCCCGTGCCGGCGCCGGCGATTACCAGCATCGCGGTCGGGCTCGCTGCGCCGTCGGCGAGCCCATGCTCGACGGCCTCGCGCTGCTCGGCATTGAGCTTTGCGAACGGGTCGGTGGAGATGGCGGTGCTCGTCGGCATGCGAAGGAATCCAGCCGCAACGATACTGGAGTTGCGTACAGAACGATCGGGCGCCCGCTGCCAGCCGATACCATCGCCGGCCATGGGACCCCTCGTCGGCCTGCGCGTGCTCGAATTCGAAGCCATCGGCGCGGCGCCGTTCGCCGGCATGCTGCTCGCCGACATGGGGGCTGACGTCCTGCTCGTCGACCGTGTCAGTGCACCGCAGCTCGGCCTCGACAGCCCGCGTTGGAGCGAGCTGATGCTGCGCGGCCGGCGCTCGGTGACGCTGGACCTGAAATCCGCGCACGGCGTGCAGGCGGCTCTGCAACTGGCAGTGCGCGCCGACGTGCTGATCGAAGGCTTTCGTCCCGGCGTGATGGAGCGCCTGGGCCTCGGCCCGGAACAGCTGATGGCGCGCTGCCCGACGCTCGTCTACGGCCGCATGACCGGCTGGGGCCAGACCGGCCCGCTGGCGCAGCGTGCCGGCCACGACATCGACTACATCGCACTCACCGGCGTGCTCGGCGCCATCGGCCGCGCCGGCGATGCGCCAGTGCCACCGCTGAACCTCGTCGGCGACTTCGGCGGCGGCATGCTGCTGGCCTTCGGCCTTGCCTGCGGCGTCATCGAGGCGCGCGGCTCGGGCCGAGGCCAGGTGATCGACGCGGCGATGGTCGATGCCGCCTCGACGATGAGCACGATGTTCGCCGGCCTGCGCGCGGCCGGCCATTGGCGCAACGAGCGCGGCGTCAATGCCATCGACTCCGGCGCGCCGTGGTATGACTGCTATGCCACGCTGGACGGCCGCTTCGTCGCCGTCGGGGCCATCGAACCGAAGTTCTACGCGACCCTGATCGAGCGCCTGGGGCTGCAGGACGATGAGCTTCCGGCGCAGCACGACCGCGCCGGGTGGCCGGCATTGCGCGAGCGCTTCGCGACCGTGTTTCGCAGCCGTACGCGCGATCAATGGTGTGAACACTTCGGCGCTGTCGACGCCTGTTTCGCACCGGTGCTCGACTTCGCCGAAGCCCCGGACCATGCGCACCATCGCGCGCGCTCGAGTCACCGCCGCGTCGAGGGCATCGAGCAACCGGCTCCGGCACCGCGCTTCGCGCGCACGCCGGGCGCGGTGCGCGGCGGGCCGCCCGAGCGCGGCGCCGGCGGTCGCGCAGCGCTGGCCGACTGGGGATTCACGCCGGACGAGATCGAGAACCTCGTCGCCCTCGGGGCGGGCCTTGCCTGAGGGCGGGGCCCGAGTGACAAGGCGGCTTTTTCATTGGCGCTCGCTCGGGCCCTCAGTAGGCAATGAGCAAGCGTCAGGGTCGGTGCCGGACGGGCGCGCTAGCGAATGAACTGATCGACGTAAGCCTCGCCCAGCCCCACCGCAGCGTAATGCCTGCGGCACATCGCGATCTTCGTGAAGACGTCTTCGTAGCCCGTGGTGTTGCCGGCGACGTCGACGTAGACCATCGCCCCGCTGATGTTGAAGAAGGTGATCATCTCCGACGCCCCGCCGCTCTGCTCGTCGACGACCAGGGTGTGGATCTCGCCCGGCGGTTCGTAGACGAAGGCGCCTTCACGCGCCACCCAGTCGTGCTCCAGGTAGCGCCACGCGCCCTTGATCACGTAACCCGTGACCCACGACGGGTGGATGTGGCGCGAAAGCACGCCGCTCTTCCTCACGCGCAGCAGGTTGCACCAACTGCCGGTCACGGTGTTCAGCAGCAGCGGCCGGAACCACACCTCGGGCTGCTGCGGCACCCAGACGCGCTCGTCGTCTGGAATGGCCCGCACGGCGATCTCGGGCTGGATGCCGGGGAGCTGGACGATCATGGGTCGGGCCTCGTGTTCGTTCAAGCGATCAGATAGCCGCCGTCGATGGGCAGCACGACCCCGGTGACGAAGCGCGCCGCCGCACTGGCCAGGAACAGCACCGGCCCGGCGACGTCCTCGGGCGTGCCCCAGCGGCCCATCGGCGTACGCGCCAGGATCGGCGCCGCGCGCGCCGCATCGTCCTGCAGCGGCTGGGTCAGCGGGGTCGCGATCCAGCCCGGCGCCACCGCGTTGACGCGGATGGACTCGGCTGCGTAGGCAATCGCCAGCGACTTGGTGAGCTGTGCCACGCCGCCCTTGCTGGCGCTGTACCCGGGCACCAGGCCGCCGCCGAAGAAGCTCAGCATCGAGGCGGTGTTGACGATGCAGCCGCGGCGCTGCGCCAGCTTGCTGCGCGCCGCAGCGCACACGCGCATCGTGCCGTTGAGGTTGATGTCGAGCACCTCGGCAAAGACCTCGGGGTCGTGCTCGGTGCCGCCGCGACGGATCGTCCCGGCGCAGTTGACCACGACATCGAGTGCGTCGATCGACGCCAGCAGCGCGCTGACGGCCGCGCCGTCGCGCACGTCGAGCACGCGGTTGTCGATCGGCGCGAAGGCCGGATCGCGCTGGGCGGCGGCGACGTCGGCCTGACTGATGCCGGTGGCCACGACCCGGCAGCCTTCGGCGGCGAAGGCGCGTGCAATAGCAGCGCCGATGCCGCTGCTGCCGCCGGTGACCAGGACTGTGCGTGGGGTGTCGAGGCTTGGGTTCATGGGCCGTAGGTTAACGGCTTCAATGCAGGGTCGCGTGACCAGTATCTGCAGGCCTTCGACCGGCGCCTCGCCGTCGGCGCCACTGAGGGTCGGTCAGCGCAGTCCGGCCCGCGACTGCGAATCCCTCGCGCAGCCGAGGAGCCGGATGCGGTTTTCAGCCGGGCGCCGCCGGCGCCCGGCTCAGGGCAGCTTGGCGAGCGCGGTCTCCATTTCGCTGGCGCTGAAGGCTCGCAGCGAGTGCGAGCGCACGTTGCCCTGTCGGGCAATGGCCAAGTTGAAGGCAGTCAGTGCGGCTTCACTGTCGGCCTCGAGCACGCACACCACGTCGTGCTCACCCATCGTCCAGTAGATCTCGCGCATGTTGACGCCGAGCTTCTTGCCGGCCTCCTTGGCTGCGGCCGCGCGCTTGGTGGTGTCCTTGACGCTCTGGATACCCTTGTCGGTGAAATTCAGCAGGCTGATGTAGGTGAACATCTTCACCCTCCTCGATGATGGACCAGGGAGCCGTGGAACGACGACCTCGCCTCGCGCGCGCATGGCCCCCACGGATGCCCGCCGAGCACATCACCGGGGACGGATTCAGGGGTCCGGAGGCGCGGGAGGCGACGCACAGGGGCGGCGCATCGCGGCGGGCGACGAAGGCACTCGCAGGGTGGTGTGGGCCGAAATGCTACGCGCCTGCGGCGACTTTTCAAGCGCCGAACACTCAGGCCAGCACACCCAGGCGCAGCCGCAGTACGCGCGCGCAGCGCGCCGCCAGGGCTTCGTCGTGAGTCACGAGCACGAAGGCGGTCCCGTGCTCGCGCGCCAGCGCGAGCATCGCGGCGAAAACGCCGTCGGCCGTCTCCCGGTCCAGGTTGCCGGTCGGCTCGTCGGCCAGCACGCAGGCCGGTCGCGACACCAGCGCGCGTGCGATCGCCACGCGCTGGCGCTCGCCGCCCGAGAGCTCGCTCGGCCGGTGCAGGACGCGCGTCGCCAAGCCGACCTGGGTCAGCGCAGCGTGAGCCGTGGCGCGCGCGTCGACCAGGCTCTGGCGACGGATGCGCAGCGGCATCGCCACGTTGTCCAGCGCGCTGAACTCGGGCAGCAGGTGATGGAACTGGTAGACGAAGCCGAGCTGCTGGTTGCGCCAGCGGCCCTGCGCGGCGGCATCCATGGTCGTGAACTCGCGCCCCGCGAGCTCGACCGTGCCGGCGCTCGGCGCATCCAGTCCACCGAGCAGGTGCAGCAAGGTGCTCTTGCCCGAGCCCGACGCGCCGACGATCGCCACCGTTTCACCGCGCGCGACGGCGAAGTCGACGCCACGCAGCACGTCGACGTCGAGGTCGCCCTCATGGAAGCGCTTGCGCAGTCCGCTGCAGGACAGTACGGCGTCAGCCACCGCCGGGCCGCCCCAAGGCGGCTGAGCGCCCGCCGAGCGCAGCGCGCTTGGGGCCGTCCGTTCACTCATAGCGCAGCGCCTCGGCCGGGTTGACGCGGCTGGCGCGCCAGCTCGGGTAGATCGTCGCGACGAAGGCCAGCGCCAGAGAGATCAGAACTATCGGCACGATGTCGGCCCATTGCGGGTCGCTCGGCATTCGGCTAATGACGTAGATGCTGGCCGGCAGGAAACTCGTCGACAGCAGGCGCTCGAGCGCCGGCACCAGAGTCCCGATGTTGAAGGCGATCAGCAAACCGAGCGCAACGCCTGCCGCCGTGCCGACGATGCCCGCCGTCGCACCCTGGATCATGAAGATGCGCATGATCGCGCCCGGGCTGGCACCGAGCGTGCGCAGGATTGCGATGTCGGCGCGCTTGTCGGTGACGGTCATCACCAGCGTGCTGACCAGGTTGAAGGCAGCGACCGCGACGATCAGGGTCAGGATGATGAACATCAGGCGCTTTTCCAGCTGCACCGCGTCGAACCAGTTGCGGTTGGTGCGGGTCCAGTCGCGCACATGGAGGCCTGCGGGCACCGCGCGCGCGATGAGCGAGGCGGCCTCGCGTGCGGTCTGGGCGTCGGCCAGTTTCAGCTGCACTCCGGTGGCGCCCTCGACGCGCAGCAGGCGCGCTGCGTCGTCGAGGTGGATCAGCGCCAGCGCGCTGTCGTACTCGTAGTGCCCGGCCTCGAAAGTGCCCGCAACCGTGAACTGTTTCAGGCGCGGCACGATCCCCGCCGGCGTCATCTGGCCGCCGGGCGTCACGATGGTGACCGGGTCGCCTTCGCGCACACCGAGCGAGCGCGCCAACTCGATGCCGAGCACGATGTGCCACTCGCCGGGCTTCAATCGGGCGAACGTGCTGCCCTGCAGCTGCGCCGCGAGCGGCGTCACGCTGGCCTCCTCGGCCGGCGAAATCCCGCGCAGCAGCGCGCCGCGCATCTCGTCGCCGCGAGCGACCAACACCTGTGCCGAGACGAAGGGCGCCACGCCGAGCACTTGTCCGGGCAGCGCGGCGCGGGCCTGCTGGGCGACCGCGCGCCAGTCGGACAAGGCCGCGCCCTGGGCATCGAACAGCTCGACATGCGCGATCACGCTCAACATGCGGTCGCGCACTTCCTTCTGGAAGCCGTTCATCACCGACAGCACGATGATCAGTGCGGCGACGCCGAGTGCGATGCCAAGCATCGAGACGCCTGAGATGAAGGAGATGAAGCCGTTGCGCCGGCCGCTGCGCCCGGCGCGGGTGTAGCGCCACCCGATCTGCCACTCGTAGGGGGAATGCATTGCGCGGGGATGCTAACCGAGCAAGGTGTGCAGCCTTTCGGACCTGGCGCGCGCGTTCTTATCCTGGGAGAGGCAGCGCCGAGTGTGCCCCGAGATAATCACGCCAATGCACCTCGTCATCGCCTTCGCGGCGCCGCCGCCAGACAGCGCCCGCGCGGAACCGCAGTCGTCGACCACGCCTGCGCTCGTCAGGCTGCTTTCGCAGTGGACCGAGACCCGCCGCGACGAAGGCGACGAATCGACGTTGTCGCCACCGCACGAGCGCGCGCTGGCTGCCGCCTACGGCTGGCAGGCCGGCGCGGATGGCTGCCTGCCCTGGGCCGCGCACCTGGCCTCGGCCGACAGCGTCAGGGTCGGCACGCAGGCCTGGGGATTGCTGACCCCCGCGCACTGGCGCGTCGGCAGCGATGGCGTGCACATGGCCGACCCCGACACGCTGGCTCTGTCGGCGTCCGATTCGCGCACCCTGTTTGCCGCGGTGCAGCCCCTGTTCGCCGATGAGGGCTACGCCCTGACCTGGGGTTCGGCGCTGCGCTGGTATGCCGCGCACGCGTCGTTGCAGGGTCTGGCCACCGCGTCGCTCGACCGTGTGATCGGCCGCAACATGGACGCCTGGCTGCCGCGCCAACCCGAGGCCAAGGCCCTTCGCCGGCTGCAGAACGAAGTCCAGATGCTGCTCCACGGCCACCCCCTCAACGAGCAACGCGAGGCCGCTGGCGCTTTGCCGGTGAATTCGTTCTGGTTGAGCGGCTGCGGGGCGGCCCAGGCCGCGCACGGCGACGGCGTGCGAGTCGAGCGGCGGCTGCGTGCGGCGGCCCTCCAAGGCGATACCGAAACCTGGCGGCGACAATGGCAGGCGATCGATGCCGACACGATCGTCCCGCTGCTCGCGGCCGCCGCGCGCGGCGAGCCGCTGCAGCTGACCCTGTGCGGCGAACGCAGCAGCATCGAACTCGCCCCGCGCCAGCGAGCCTGGTGGCAGCGTGTCGGCAACCGCCTCCAACCAGCGACCACCGGCAAAGCGCGGGCCCGGCTGGAGGCCCTTTGAGCACGCGCATGCCATTGATCGAAATCCGCGACGTCCCGCCGCGCTCGGCCTTCACCCTCGAACAGGCCGGCGTGCACCCTTTGCTCGCCCGCCTGTTCGCCGCCCGCGGCGTGACCCAGACGGGCGAACTCGACGACGCGCTCACCCACCTGCTGCCACCAGCGACCCTGCAAGGCGCCGATACCGCAGCCCGGCTGCTCGCCGACACCATCGCCGCACGCCAAGCAATCTGCATCGTCGCCGACTACGACTGCGACGGCGCCACCGCGTGCGCGGTGGCACTGCGCGGTCTGGCCGCGCTCGGCGCAGCCCCCGGCAGCCTGCACTACGTGGTCCCCGACCGCACGGTGCATGGCTACGGGCTCACGCCGGCCATCGTCGACCTGGCGCGGGCCAAGCAGCCGCGGTTGTTGATCACGGTCGACAACGGCATCGCCAGCTTCGACGGTGTGGCCCATGCGCGCGCGCACGGCCTGGACGTGCTGGTCACCGACCACCACCTGCCGGCACTCATCGATGGTGCGGTTGGCCTGCCCGACGCCAACGTGATCGTGAATCCGAACGTGCCCGGCGACGCCTTCGGCAGCAAGGCGCTGGCCGGCGTCGGCGTGATGTTCTATGTGCTGCTCGCCCTGCGCACCGAGCTCCGTGCCCGTGGTGCATTCGCCGACGCAACGCAGCCCCGGCTCGACAACCTGCTGGACCTGGTCGCGCTCGGCACCGTCGCCGACGTGGTCAAGCTGGACGCCAACAACCGCCGCCTCGTCGCGCAGGGCTTGAAGCGCATCCGCAGCGGCCGCATGCAGCCCGGCATCGCGGCGCTGTTCACCGCCGCCGGCCGCCAGCCGGAGCGCGCCGCGGCCTTCGACTTCGGCTTTGCGCTGGGGCCGCGCATCAATGCCGCAGGGCGCCTCGCCGACATGCGCCTGGGCATCGAATGCCTGACCACCGACGATCCAATGCGGGCGGCCGAGCTGGCGCAACAGCTCGACGCCATCAACCGCGAACGCCGGGATGTCGAGGCGGGCATGCGCGAACAGGCCGAGGCCGCGCTCGAGCAGCTCATGCCGCGCGGCGAGCCGCCTCCCGCGCTGGCTCTGTTCGACCCGGGCTTCCACGAGGGCGTGGTCGGCATCGTCGCCGGCCGGCTCAAGGACCGCCTGCACCGCCCGACCTTCGTGTTCGCGCGCGGCACCGATGGTGCGCTGAAGGGCTCGGGACGCTCGATACCCGGCTTCCACTTGCGTGACGCGCTCGACCTGGTCGCCAAGCGCCACCCCGGCGTGCTGATCCGCTTCGGCGGCCACGCGATGGCCGCCGGTTGCACCTTGGCCGAGGCACACTTCGAGACCTTCGACCAAGCGCTGCAGCGCGTGGCCGGCGAGTGGCTCGACGCCGCGACACTGACGCGGCGCCTGCGCACCGACGGCGCGCTGGCGCTCGAGTACTTCAACGTCGAAACGGTGAGCGCGCTTGATGCCCAGGTCTGGGGTCAGGCCTTCGAGGCGCCGCTGTTCTGCGACGAGGTCGATGTCCTGGCCCAGCGCCTGGTCGGCGACAAGCACCTGAAGCTGCGCGTGAAACACCTTGGCCAGGTGCGCGACGCGATCTGGTTCGGACACGCCGAACCGGTGGCCGAGCGCGTGCGTCTGGTCTACCGCATCGCACTCGACGAATACAGGGGCCAGCAGCGGTTGCAGATGATGGTCGAGGCGGCCGTTCCAGTGTGACACCGGTCACGCGCCTCACACGGGTTGCAACTGGTAGCAGTGGCGAGCGCCTTCCTCGACTTACCCTTGTCTGATGGACGATCGGCATGCGCCTCCACCGCCGACAGCGCCGTCTCTTGGCTGCGCGATCGGCTGGTCGGTGATGTCATTTGCCGGCCTGTTGGTCGGCAGCATCGCGGCCTGCGGGGGCGGTGACAGCGCTGCGGCGTCCCCCCCGAACGTCGGCGCGGCGGCGCCGGCCAAGGCCACCCCGCTCGGCGCCCAGTTGTCGAGCCCCTGGGGTCTGGCCTTCCTGCCCGATGGGCGCATGCTCGTCACCCAGAAGGGTGGCTCGATGGTCATCGTGCGTGCCGATGGCTCGGCGATCGATGCCACTGTGAGCGGCGTGCCTGCCGTCAATAGCGGCGGCCAGGGCGGCCTGCTCGATGTCGCTCTCGACCCCGATTTCGCCAGCGACCCGTGGGTCTACTTCAGTTTCTCGGAAAACGGCAGCGGCGGCGCCGGTACGGCACTGGCGCGTGGCCGGCTGGCCGGCAATACGCTGCAGGACGTGGCCGTGATCTGGCGCCAGACACCCAAGGTCGGCAGCGGCATCCACTACGGCTCGCGCATCGTCTTCCGCGCCGACAAGACCCTCTACCTGACCGTTGGCGACCGCGGCCAGGACGACCCCGCGGCGCCGACCGGCCAGCACGCACAGAACGTCGCCAAGACGCTGGGCAAGGTGTTACGGCTGAACCGTGACGGCAGCGTCCCGACCGGCAACCCGGCGTTCACCGCGCCGGGCGCTCAGCCTGGTCTGTGGAGCATCGGCCACCGCAACCCGCAAGGTGCGGCGCTCAAGCCCGGCAGCGACGAGTTGTGGCTGACCGAGCATGGTCCGAAGGGCGGCGACGAACTCAATCGCGTGCTGGCGGGCCGCAACTACGGCTGGCCGCTGGCCAGCTATGGCTGCCCCTACAGCTTCGCGCAGTCCGAGCCCGCGTGCCGGCCCGGTGGCGGCACCCATGCCCCGAACTACGAGGAACCGAAGACCACCTGGCAGCCGACCTCGACCGCACCCTCGGGTCTGGCCTTTTACGACGGCGATAAGTTCCCCGAGTGGCGCGGCCAGCTCTTCGCCGGTGCGCTGGTGGGCCGCACCCTGTTTCGCATCGTTCTCGGTGCGAACGATGGCGTGGCCTCGCGCGAGGAAGTCGCCGTCGTCGCGGCGCTCGGCAAGCGGATCCGCGCCGTCAAGCAGGGACCCGACGGCTGGATCTACCTGCTCAGCGACGACGGCCGGATCATCCGCCTCGAACGCTGAATCGGCTACGCACGCTAGGCCGTCGCGCTCTGCGCGATGCGCTTCTCGACCAGCGCGCGCATCAGGTCCATCGACAGCTGCTGCGCATGGATCACAGCGAGCGCGCGGTTGCGGTGCAACTCGATCACGACAGCGTCGGGCAAGGCGGCAAGCCTTTCCTCGTCGATCGCTAGGATGCCGTCGACCGTGATCTTCTGGCCGTCGGGCAAGGTGGCGTCGAAGCGCATCGAGCGCAGCAGGTCGAGTTCGAGCAGGCGGCGGCCGAGTTGTCGCGTGCGCTCGGCCTCGCGCTCGATCTCCTCGACGAAGCGCCGCTGCTCCTCGAGGAAGGGGGTCGCTTCGCCGGTGTCGTCGAACAGGCGCTCGCCCTCGTCGCTCGACAGCGCACCCGACTTGGCATCGATGCACACTGCATATCGGTCATTGCCGACGCGGGCCAGTCCAAGCGGATAGCCACGCAGCAAGGCCGGGGTGTAGCGGGCGGCCCAGCCGCCGTCGGGTCTCAGCATCAAGTTCTCGCCCTGCCGTAGTCCGAGCAGGGCCACGGGCGCCACGTCGCGCTGGCCGTCAGGCCCCTTGCCGGCTTCAACAAAGACGATCGGGTACTCGCGGCAGACATGGGTGAATTCGGCGGCAGTGATGAACAGTGCATTCATGCCCGCCGTGCGGTCGTAGCGGATGCCGGGCTTGAGCCGCATCGCGCGGTGCTGGACACGGTCTAGAGCCTGCGGTTCGGCGAAGAGGTTCGGGTCGATCATGGGGTTTCAGGTTCCGGGGGGTTGACGATCGGCGCCACCAGCACCTTGTCGACGCGTTTGCCGTCCATGTCGACGACTTCGAAGCGCCACCCGTCCCACTCGACGTGGTCGGCGGTGCGCGGCAGGTGGCCGAGCAAAAGCATGATCATGCCAGCCAGGGTGTTGTATCGGCCGCGGTCCTCTTCAGGCAGATCCTTCAAGTCCAGCCGGTCCTTGAGTTCCGGCACCGGGATCAGGCCGTCGAACAGCCAGCTGCCATCGCCGCGTTCGACCGCCCAGGCATTGTCGTCGGCGGGTGCCGAAAACTCGCCGGTGATGGCCTCGAGCACGTCGCGCACGGTGATCACGCCCTGCACCTCGCCGTACTCGTCGACCACGAAAACCAGCTCGGCGCTCGAGACGCGAAAGTGCTCGAGCAGCTCCATCCCCGACAGGGTCTCGGGCACGAACACCGGGTCGGTCAGCACGTCTCCCAGGCTGGGCTCTTCGCCGCGCGCCAGGGCCGGCAGCAGGCTCTGCGCCGAGACCACGCCCAGCACTTCGGACAGCCCGCCGCGGCACACCGGGTAGCGTGTGTGCTGGTGCTCGGCCATCAGCGCCAGCGAGTCAGCCAGCGGCGCGTTGACGTCGAGCCAGGTGATCTCGGTGCGCGGCATCATCATCGAGCCGATCTGGCGATCGTCGAGGCGAAACACGTTGCGCACCATCTGGTGCTCCTGCTCCTCGATGACGCCGGCGTCACGGCCTTCGTCGAGGCTGGCGGCAATTTCCGCCTCGGTCACGCTTCGGTTGGGCTCACCCCGAATGCCGAACAGACGCAGCACAGCCACCGTGCACATCGACAGCAGCGCCACCAGCGGACGAGTCCCCGTCGACAACCATTGCATCGGCGTGGCCACGAGGCGGGCCACCGTCTCCGGGTACAGCTGGCCGATGCGCTTGGGCACCAGTTCGCCGAAGATGATCGTCAGCACGGTGATGATCAACACCACCAGGCCGGTGGCTGACAGCTCCGCTGCCCGCACGGGCACGGCGAATGCCGTCTGTAGCCAGGTCGCCAGCGGCGCCGCAAACGCCGCCTCGCCGACGATGCCGTTCAGGATGCCGATCGAGGTGATGCCGATCTGCACCGTCGAAAGGAACTTGGTCGGGTCGTCGTGCAGTGCCATCGCCGCCTCGACGCCCGGCTCGCCCGCTTCGAGCATGACCTGCAGGCGCGCCTTGCGGCTGGCCGTGAGGGCCATCTCCGACATCGCGAAGGCCCCGTTGAGCAGAATCAGGAAAACCAGCAGTGCGAGGTCCATGCAGCGAGGCCGCGTGTCGCGTGCCCCGAGAGCCAACAGGGGCGGCAGCGTAGCAGAATCGGTCCATGCACTACCTGATCGGCGACCTGCAGGGTTGCGACGATGCCTTCGAGCGCCTGCTGGCCGAAATCGGGTTCTCGCCTTCGCGCGACCACATCACCGTCCTGGGCGATCTGGTCAATCGCGGCCCGCAATCGCTGGCCGTGCTGCGCCGGGTGCGCGATCTCGGTGCCGCTGCGGAGGCCTTGCTCGGCAACCACGACCTGCACCTTCTGGCTGTCGCGCAGGGCGTGCGCCCCGAGCACGCCACCGACACCTTGCGCGACATCCTCGATGCGCCGGACCGCGAGGCCTGGCTCGACTGGCTGCGCCAGCGCCCGCTGGCGCTCGTCCGCGAAGGCTGGCTTTGCGTGCACGCCGGCGTCTCGCCGGCATGGAGCGCGGCGCAGACCCTGGCGCTGGCCGGCGAGGTCGGACAGATGCTGCGCGGCCCGGATCTGGCCGACTTCCTGCCGTTGATGTACGGCAACCAGCCGGCGGCATGGCGCGAAGACCTGCAAGGCCCAGACCGCTGGCGCCACGTCATCAATGTCCTGACGCGGATCCGCTTCGTTCACGCTGACGGCTCGCTCGACTTCAAGGCCAAGGAAGGGGCCGCCGCCGCGCCGCCGGGCCTCGTTCCCTGGTTCGCCTATCCCGGACGCGCAAGCCTCGAGGCGCCGATCGCCTTCGGTCACTGGTCGACGCTCGGTCTCGTCAATCGCCCCGACCTGCTCGGCCTCGACACCGGCTGCGTCTGGGGCGGCCCGCTGACCGCCGTGCGGGTCGACGGCGGGAGGCGTGACATCGTTCAGGTGCCGTGCGGGCAAGCCGAGCGCCTTGGGTGAGACAATCCTGCCGGCACGGGAAGCGTGGCAGAGTGGTCGATTGCACCGGTCTTGAAAACCGGCGACCCGCAAGGGTCCGTGAGTTCGAATCTCACCGCTTCCGCCAGGACGCTAGATTTCATACGGCTTTGGGGGCGATTCATAGAATTACCCACGTTTCTGCCCACATTCAGGAGGGCCTGATCTCACTCTGCGGGGCACGCAGGCATGGCTACAACGAAACGACCGCTCCTAAGATGCCTCACACCGGTCAAGCTTCGCAAGGTCTACACATCGTCTGGAACTTCATCGTCCGCGCTGCGCCGTTCGCTGGTCGCGTCCAAGGGCTGCGATCCGAGGGTATTCAACTCGGGGGCGGCGGCCAAGTCGTTGTGCCCGTCAAGGGTGATCGGCTACGGCTGCGCTTGAAGGACAGCGCCGACGTTGTGTGGTTCAAGTGCGCCGACCGTCGCTTCGACTTCGCGGCCACCGATGGGCCGGTGCTGCAGATCGACCTCGAATTGGGCTAGAGCGCCGGCATCATTCCGTTGATTTGCCGTCGGGCCTCTGCCAGCGCGTGACCCGTGGCGAAGTCTCTCGAACAGAACACAGTCGGGTCGTGATGCCAGACCGAGGGCTCGCCAGCGCCGATGGATATCGCGTAGCTCGCCAAGAATCGCCGTCCGCCCTGAACCGGGTCAAGCTCAATCCAGCGGACAGTCACTTCCTGGCCCTTGTAGTGCGACTGCCTATCGTAGTAAGGGCTCATCGTTCGGACTCGATTGGGGCACTGAGAACCAGTCTGCGCCACGCTGCCGAGCACTGTCGGTACGCCACCGCACCCATGGGGCGTCGCTGCGCTACTTCTCCCCGAGCTGCTCCACCCGCTGACGCGCGGCCAGCATGGCGCGCCCCAGCGCCGCCTCGGCGGTGGGCATTTCGGTGCCGACACGGTTGATCCCTCCGATCCTGCCGTCGATCAGGTGGCCTCACGACCATCCGCGGCTCATCTCCTGCACCGTCAGCACCAAGTCGTAGCCGAGATAGGTCTCGGTTTAGGTCCGCTCTTCCATCTGGGCAGTATTGCCCGTCGGGTCCTAGGCGGCGGCTCACGCTTTCCCGCGATTCAGCGAACCGACCCGCCGGTGACTTGGTTCGCAATCGGCATCGATGACGCGCCCCAGCCCACCAGGGAAGGCGCAGCGCTCACGAACCTCGGGGCCCTCGACGCGCTCCGCATCACCCAACAGTTGGCGCGCGTGGGCTGCAGTCGATCTCCTCGAAGATCACGCGGCAAGAACTCAGAGTGGAAGCGTTCGACAGGACGGCGAATCCGGGCACAGGAGGTGGGCCGTGGAGTTCGGCCCCGACCGGCGGTGTGCCGTGCAGTGTCTGTCCGACATGGCGCCTCCCGAGGGCCTGTGGCTGCTTGAGTGTGAGACTCGGTAATGCGCCATGGGGTGCTCCGCCTAGAGGCGACCTGGGCAAGCATCGCGAAGCGTCGGCACTACTCACGATGAATCAAGCCCATGTTGGGGGTCCGAGTCGGGCGCGCCATTTGCCGCGACGCGGAGCGCGCTGGCCTTTGAGTTACGCTGCGCCCCTGGGAGCTGATAGCGCACTTGGCGCATACGGGCCAACGACTGACGCCCTCGGACAAGCGAACAGGCACGCGTGCGGCAATCATGTGGGCCATGAACGCCGCACACATTGCCGAACTGGCCCGCTCACCCAACAAACTGACCGACGCCGAGTTGATAGTTGCGATTCGCTACTGGCAGAGAAACCGTAGCCTCGTATCAGCTGACGCGATCCGGGCCATTGCTGAGGAATTTGGTCGTCGCCTTGCCGTCTCACCGGGGGCTCGGCCGCTACGCCGGCGCCCGATTCCCACGCGAACCCCATCAGTCAAACCCGCCTTGTTTGCATGAATGCCACTGCCGCAGGCGGCATGAAGAGAGTTCGCTGCGGTCGCGGGTGGCGCCGTCGCACAGTTCGCTAGTGCTGCGGGCCTGCGCCCGGAGGCGCCCCGTGCGCTGAGTGCCGCACGCCGGTCGGCGCCCATGGGTAGCAAGGGGGCCCCGGGGGCGCGGCGCCTCACAGACCGAGTTCGCCCAAGCCCGGATGCTCGTCCGGCCGCCGCCCGAGCGGCCAGTGGAGCAGCCGTGCCGAAGCAGTGATCGGCAGATCGTTGATGCTGGCGTGGCGGCTGACCATGAAGCCGGCGTCGTTGAATTCCCAGTTCTCGTTGCCATAACTGCGAAACCAGTGGCCCGAATCGTCGCGCCACTCGTAGGCGAAGCGCACCGCGATACGGCTGCCGGCAAAGGCCCACAACTCCTTGATCAGCCGGTAGTCGAGCTCACTGGCCCATTTGCGCTGCAGGAACTGTTTGACCTGCTCGCGGCCGACCGGAAACTCGGCGCGGTTGCGCCAGCGGGTATCTTCGGTGTAGACGCGAGCGCAGACCTCGGGGTCGCGACTGTTCCAGGCGTCTTCGGCAACGCGGACCTTCCTGGTCGCGCTCGCTTCGTCGAAGGGCGGCAAGGGCGGCCGGGTCTCTTCAAGTGGGGCCGACATCGCTGGCGCCTTTGAACTCGTTCACCACCCGATGGCCCTGGGCAGCCACAAGGCGATCTGCGGATAGAAGAACACCAGGGCCAGGGTCACGCCCTGCATCGCGACGAAGGGCACGACGCCCTTGTAGATGTCCTTGATCGAGACCTCGGGTGGCGCGACGCCCTTCAGGTAGAACAGGGCCCAGCCGAAGGGCGGCGTCAGAAACGACGACTGCAGGTTGACAGTGATCAGCATCGCCAGCCAGACCGGATCGACGCCCTGATTGACCAGCACCGGCAGGAACAGCGGCACCGCGATGTAGCTGATCTCGATCCACTCGATGAAGAAGCCGAGCACGAAGATGAGTGCCATCATGAACCAGATGTCGCTGTTCACGCCGCCGGGCAGCCACTCGAACATGCGCACGATCAGGTCTTCGCCGTGCAGGCCGCGAAAGGCCAGCGCGAAGACCTGCGCCATCATCAGGATGAACATCATGATGGCGGTGATCTTGCTGGTTTCCAGCGCCACGTCCTTCAGCACCGCCCACTTGAAGCGGCCGGCGCCGACGGTGATCAGGATCGCGCCCACCGCGCCCATCGACGCGGCTTCGGTCGGCGCGGCGATGCCGCCGACGATCGAGCCCAGTACCGACAGCACCAGCATGATCGGCGGCACGACCACCTTCCAGAAGCGGATCCAGAGTTGCCGGCGGCTGACACCGTCGCGCTCGGCCTGTGGGATCGGCGGCATCAGCGCGGGCTTGCACCAGCCGAGGATCAGCAGGAAGACGATGTACACCGCCGCCAGCAGCAGTCCGGGGCCGACGGCCGCGGCGAACAGCGTGCCGACCGAGAGCTGCATGATGTCCGACAGCAGGATCAGGATCAGGCTGGGCGGAATGATCTGCCCCAGCGTGCCCGAGGCGCAGATCGCGCCGCAGGCGACCGGCTTGGCGTAGCCACGGCGGATCAGCGTGGGCAGCGTCAGCAGGCCGAGCGTGATGACGGTGGCGCCGACGATGCCGGTGGTGGCCCCCATCAGGACGCCGAACAGGATGATGCCCACACCCATGCCGCCGCGCAGGCCGCCGGCGATGTGGCCCATCACGTCGAGCAAGTCGTCGGCCAGGCGCGACTTCTCGAGCATCACGCCCATGAACACGAACAGCGGGATCGCCATCCACTGGTAGCCCGCCACCACGCCGTAGATGCGCGCCGGCAGCAGGTTGAACAGCGAGTCGCCGAAGCCCAGCCAGCCGAACAGGAAGCCCACCGTGGCCAGCGTCACGGCCACCGGCACGCCCAGCATCAGCAGGGCGAAGAAGCCGACCAGCATCAGGACCGCATAGGTCTGCGGCTCAAGCATTGGCCGCCCCCCGGCGCTGCCGTTCGACGATGCACAGGCGCATCAGGGCGCCGATCTGTTGCAAGGCGAGCAGGCCGAAGCCGATCGGGATCAAGGCCTTCACGGCCCAGCGCATCGGGATGCCACCGGGGTCGGCCGAGGTCTCGCCAATGGAGTAGGACTGCATCACGTAGCCCCAGGACAGCTTGATGAACAGCAGGGCAATCGCCAGCGTCAGCAGGCCGGAGCCGACGTTGACGAAGAACTTCGTGCGCGACTTGAAGTCGGCGTAGAACACGTCGACGCGCACGTTGTCGCCGCGCTGCAGCGCGTAGCTCATGCCAAACAGGATCACGGCGGCCAGCAGGTGCCACTCGAGTTCCTGCCCCCACACCGAACCGAAGCTGAAGGCGTAGCGCAGCAGCACATTGGTGGCCACCAACCCGATCATCACCAGGGTCAGATAGAGCGTGGCGCGGCCCACGGTGTCGATCAGCGACTCGACCCGTTGCAGCGCGACCGAGGTCGCGTGGGACATGGAACGGCCCCCGCTCAGCCGCGGACCTTGATGTGGTACGCCTCTTCGCTGACCTCGCTCCAGCGGTCGAATTTGGCCTTGAAGGCCATGTAGGACTCGTGGACCTTCTTCGCCATCGGATCCTTGGCCACAGCCTCGGCCAGGACCTTGTCGGTCTCGCTGCGCAAGGCCTTGATCACCGCGTCGGGCAGCGGCTTGGCGATCACGCCCTGGTTCTTGATCAGGTCCTCCATCGCTTCCGAGTTGTGCTTCTGGCACCAGCCCTCGCTGATGACGTTGCACGCGGCGGCCGCGTTTTCGACGATGGCCTGCAAGTCCTTGGGCAGCTTGCCCCACGCGGCCTTGTTGATCAGCAGCTCGGACACCGTGGCCGATTCGTGCCAGCCGGTGGTGTAGTAATACTTGGCGGCCTTGTGCAGGCCCAGGCGCCGGTCCTGGAACGGGCCGACGAACTCGGCCGCGTCGATCACGCCGCGCTCGAGCGCCGGAAAGATCTCGCCGCCGGGCAGCACCTTCACGTCCACACCGAGGCTGGCGTAGACCTTGCCCGCCAGCCCGGGGATGCGCATCTTCAGGCCCTTGAGGTCGGCCACCGTGTTGATCTCCTTCTTGAACCAGCCCGTCATCTGCACGCCGGTGTTGCCGCAGGGCATCGCGATCATGCCGAACGGTGCGTAGACCTCGTTCCACAGGTCGATGCCGCCGCCGTCGTAGAGCCAGCCGTTCATGCCCTGGAAGTTCAAGCCGAATGGCACGGCGGTGAAATACTGAGCGGCGGCCGTCTTGCCGGTCCAGAAATAGCTGTTGGCGTGGTTCATCTCGACCGTGCCGGCGCGCACTGCGTCGAAGCCCTCGAACGCCGGCACCAACTCGCCGGCGCCGAAGACCTGGATGTTCAGGCGCCCCCCGGACATCTCGCGGATGCGCTTGGCCAGGTCGGTCGCGCTGCCGGGGCCGTCCATGTAGAAGGGCGCGCCCTTGCCGTATGCGCTGGTCATCTTCCAGTTGAAGGTCGACTGGGCCCGGGCGACGGCGGGGACGGCGAGTGCGCCGACGAGGCCGGCCCTGAGGGCCGAGCGGCGGGAAGTGCTTGCAGTCATGCGAACTCCGGGAGTGAAGAAATCAATAGGTCTTGTAGGGCAGGAACTTGCCGCTCATCGCGATGCTGACGCGGTCGCCTTTCGGGTCGGACTCACGCTGCAAGTCCATCTTGAAATCGATCGCGCTCATGATCCCGTCGCCGAACTCCTCGTGGATCAGCTCCTTGAAGGTCGTGCCGTAGACGCTCACCAGTTCGTAGAAGCGGTAGATCAGCGGATCGGTCGGCACGCTGGTGGGCAGCGAGCCCTTGTAGGGCACTACCGTCAGCCACTTCTTCTCGTCGGGCGTGAGGCCGAAGATTTCGCCGATCACGCCGGCCTGCTCAGTGTTCAGCGTCATCTGGCCTAGGCAGGCCGCGGTGACCCACTCCTTGCTGAGGCCGACCTGGGCGGCCACATCGGCCCATTTCAGGCCCTTGGCCACCTTGGTGGCGACGATCTTTTCAGTCACTTCGAGTCGGCTCATGGAAGACTCCTTGCGGTTTCAGGCCACGCGCTGCAGCGTGCGCTGGGGGACGGGTTCTGGATCCGGTGCGACACCGGGGCGGACTTCGGGCGGATACGCCGGCGCTCTGCCGTGCGACAAGGTCTGCGAACGGCTGACGAGAAAGTCGATCAGGTGGTTGCGCACGGCATAGAACAGCGGCTCGTGGTGCAGGCTGGCGCGCCCGCGGCTGCGCGACAGCGGGTTGCGCACGATCTCCGCCACCCGCGCCTGCGGGCCGTTGCTCATCAGCAAGATTGTGTCGGCCAGCAGGATCGCCTCGTCGACATCGTGCGTGATCATGAACACCGTCTGGTGGGTCGCGGCGCAGATGCGCAACAGCTCGTCCTGGATCGTGCCGCGCGTGAGCGCGTCGAGGGCGCCGAAGGGCTCGTCGAGCAGCAGCATCTTGGGCTCGATCGCGAACGCCCGCGCAATGCCCACCCGCTGCTTCATGCCGCCCGACAGCGCGGCGGGCTTCTTGTCGATCGCCGCGCTCAGGCCGACCATCGCCACGTACTTTTCGACCTGGGCGTCGATCTGCGCCGCGCTCCAGTCGGGCCACTTGCTGCGCACCGCGAAGGCGATGTTCCCGCGCGCCGTCAGCCAGGGCATCAGCGCATGGCCCTGGAACACCACGCCGCGCTCGAGGCCTGGCCCGGCGACCTCACGCCGGTCCATGAAGACGTGGCCAGCACTGGCGCTCTCGAGCCCGGCCAGCACGTTCAGGATCGTCGTCTTGCCGCAGCCGCTGTGGCCGATGATGCAGACGAACTCGCCGCGCGCGATGCCGAAGTTGACGCTGTCGAACACCGGCTCGGCTTGGCCCGGGTAGGTCTTGGCCAGGCCCTCGACCTCGAGGAACGGACGCGCTTCAGTCGGCATAGGTCAGCGCCCGCTGCGCCTTCGCGAACGCCAGATCGAGGAGCATGCCGACCACGCCGATCACGAAGATCGCGAAGATCACGTTGGTCAGCGACAGGTTGTTCCACTCGTTCCACACGAAGTAGCCGATGCCCGTGCCGCCGACCAGCATCTCGGCAGCCACGATCACCAGCCAGGCGATGCCCATGCTGATGCGCATGCCCGTCAGGATGGTCGGCGCGGCGGCCGGCAGGATGACTTCGAAGGCCTTGCGCAGCGGCTTCACTTCGAGGGTCTTGGCCACGTTGAGCCACTCGCGGCGCACACCGGCCACGCCGAAGGCGGTGTTGATCAGCATCGGCCAGACCGAGCAGATGAAGATCACGAAGATGCCACTGATCGAGGAGTCCTTGATCGTGTACAGCGCCAGCGGCATCCAGGCCAGCGGCGAGATCGGTTTCAAGACCTGGATGAAGGGGTCGAGGGCGCGGTGGACGAGCGGGCTCATGCCGATCAGGAAGCCCAGCGGGATCGCCACCAGCGCCGCGATCGCGAAGCCCAGGCCGACGCGGCCCAGCGAATGGGCCAGCTGGATGCCGATGCCCTTGTCGTTGGGGCCGTTGTCGTAGAAGGGCTGCGACAGGTTCTTCAGCACCGTCTCGCCCATCTGGCCCAGGGTCGGGAACCCGGTGCTCTTGACCGGCGCGGCCGCGTCCTTGCCCATCAGCCTGGCGTATTCGAGCTGCTCGGCGGTCAGGGCCAGTGCGGCTCCTGCCGCCGGCACGCCGCGTGGTGCGGTCGCCAGGTGCCAGACCGCCAGCAGGAGGGCCGCGATCAAGAACGTGAGCAGAGCCGACTGCAGGGTCTGGCGTCGGTCGGGGCTCATCGCTTCAGCCTTGCCGGGCGATGGCGAAGCTCTTGACGTAGTCCTCGGGCTTGGCCGGGTCGAACTCGTGGCCCATGACCTTGAACTTCTTGTAGGCGCCCTCGGGCACCGGCTGCCCCAGCGCCTTCATCTGCTTCTTGGCGTCGGTCAACAGAAAGACCTGCTCAGCGATCTGCTTGTAGTTGACCTCGCCCTTCAGATAGCCCCAGCGCTTCATCTGCGTCAGCATCCACACCGCCATGCTCTGCCACGGCACCGGGTCGAAGTCGGCGCGGTCGGGCACGCTCTTCACGCCGCCCAGGCCGTCGGCGAACTTGCCGGTCAGAACCTGGTTGACCACCGTCTCGGGCTGGTTCAGGTAGGCCGTCGGCGAAATCAGCTTCGCGATCAATTCGCGGTTCTCGGGCTTGCGCGCCATCGCCGCGGCGGTCAGCACCGCGCGGTACAGCGCGGCAAAGGTGTTGGGGTTTTGCTGGATGAAGACCTCGCTGACGCCGAAGGCGCAGCACGGGTGGCCGTCCCAGATCTCTTTGGACAGGAGGTGGATGAAGCCGACTTCGTCGAACACCGCGCGCTGGTTGAACGGGTCCGGGCCGAGGAAGCCGTCGATGTTGCCGGCGCGCAGGTTGGCCACCATCTCGGGCGGCGGCACGACGCGGATCTGCACGTCGGTATCCGGGTTCAGGCCGGCTTCCGCCAGGTAGTAGCGCAACAGGAAGTTGTGCATCGAGTACTCGAAGGGCACGGCGAGCTTGAAGCCCTTCCAGCCCTTCGGGTCGCGGTTGGCCTTGTGCTTCAGGGCCAGCGTGATCGCCTGGCCGTTGATGTTCTGGATCGTCGCCACCCGCATCGGCTGCGCCACCGAGCCGGCACCCATCGAGATCGCCAGCGGCATCGGCGACAGGAAGTGCGAAGCATCGTGCTCCTTGTTCAGCATCTTGTCCCGGATCAGGGCCCACCCTGCCGTCTTGTTGAGCTGAACCGAGAGACCCTCCTTCCTGTAGAAGCCAAGAGGGTCGGCCATGATCAGCGGCGTGGCGCAGGTGATGGCGATGAAGCCGAGCTTGAGCTCCTTCTTCTCCAGCGACCCCTTGTCCTGGGCCATCGCCTCGAGCGCGCCGAGTGGAAGCAACGAGGCGATCGCAGCCCGTGCGGTGTTGCTGCCGACCGCCTGCAGGAAGCGCCGGCGCTGCCCCTCCTGCGGCAGCAGGGCCTTGACCAGGCTGGCTTCGATGAACTCGCGCGAATAGGCCTGAGCGTCGGCCTGCAGAGACGCTTCGCCGTGGTCGGTTGGCGAATGGTCGCCCCCGCAGCTGCACCGGACCAGCAGCGGCTGGTCGGCATCGAAGGGTCGGAAGTAGCGGCTCATCGGTTCACTCCTGATTCAGTGGGAAGTCTGGACATCAGCGCGCGACCACGCCATCACGGCCGCCAGCAATCGCCTGTAGGGCTCGCACTACAGGCGCCGGGTCATGCGGAGAGCAGGTCCTGGCGCACCGCGTAGAGCGCCAGTTCGACATCGTTGCGGGCACCGGTCTTCTCCAGGATGCGGGCGCGATAGGTGCTCACTGTGTTCGACGACAGCACCAGCTGCTCGGCGATCTCGCCAACGCTGCGTCCGCCGGCGAGCAGGCGAAAGACCTGGTACTCGCGGTGCGACAGGCGCTCGTGCAGTGGCCCATCGCTGGCCGCGCCGGGGCCGATCGCGGCGGCCAGCTGCTCGGCCACCGCCGGCGTGATGAACAGGCGCCCGGCGGCGACCTGGCGAATCGCGGCGATCATCTGCTCCGAGTCGGCGCTCTTATTGAGGTAGCCGGCAGCGCCGAGCTTGAGGCTGCGCACGGCGTACTGCTTGTCGGGGTAAGTGCTGAGCATCAGCACCGGCAGCTTCGGGAACTCGCTGCGCAGCTGCTTCAGCACGTCGAGGCCATCACGCTGCGGCATCGCGATGTCCATCAGGACCACGTCGACCGCGGCCGGCGCGGCGCGCACGATGGCGAGCACCTCGGGCCCGTTGTCGGTCTCGCCGGCCAGCGCGATGTCGCTGACGTCGGCGAGCATCTGCTTGATGCCCTCGCGCACGATGCGGTGGTCGTCGCAGATCAGCACCCGGATCATGCGAGGACCCTCGCCAGTGGCAGCTGGAGGCGGATCATCATGCCGTGGCCGGGCGCGCTGTCGATCGAGAGTCGGCCGCCGAGCTGTGCCGTGCGTTCGCGCATGCCCATCACACCGTAGCTGCGCGACGCGTTGAGGGCCTGCGGCGTCGCACCGACGCCGTCGTCGCGCAGCGACAGGAAGAGCACCGGATCGGGTGGCTCGTCGACGCTGATTCGGATCTCGAGGTGCTGCGCCCGGGCGTGGCGGGCAACATTGGACAGCATTTCCTGGAAGATGCGGAAGACCGCGATCGCCCGCGCGCCCTCGGGCGGCGGCACGCCGACGGCGACATGGATGCGCAGATCGACCTCCAGTTCGCTGGCGCTCTCGATGAACTCCTGCGCCTGCCATTCGAGCGCCGCCCACAGGCCCTGGTGATCGAGGATCGAGGGCCGAAGGTCGGTGACGATGCGGCCGACGTTGTCGACCGCACGGTCGATCAGGTGGCCCATCGCGTGGCACTTGCACTGCAGTTCGGGCCGATCGGCCAAGCGCTTGCCGAGCCAGCCGGTGTCCATCTTCAGGGCGACCAGCAGCGAGCCGAGCTCGTCGTGGATCTCGCGAGCGATGCGCGTGCGCTCGGTCTCACGCACCAATTCGGCATGCGCTGAGAGTTCGCGCAACTGGGCCAGCGCGCCGCTGAGCTGGTGGGTGCGCTCGTCTACCAGGCGCTCGAGCTCGTCGCGCGTGCGCTCGAGGCGGGCGTTCATGCGCCGCAGCAGAACCTCGGCCTCCTTGCGCCGCGAGATGTCGACGAAGGTGGCCACCGCGCCGATGGTGGAGGGCCCGCTGGCCGTCTGCTCGACGATCGGGTGCGACGAGTACTCCACGGCGAAGGAGCTGCCGTCCTTGCGCCACAGCACTTCATCGTCGATGCGGCACGGCCGGCCCTGGCGGAAGGCGGCGAAGATCGGACACTCGCTCTCCGGGTAGCGCCGTCCGTCGGGATGGCTGTGGTGGATCAGCTCGTGCATGTTGCGCTGCAGGGCTTCCTGCGGCGCGTAGCCGAGCATCGCCGCAGCGGCCCGGTTGATGAACACGCAGCGGCCGTCCATGTCGACGCCGAACATGCCCTCGCCGGTCGATTCGAGCAGCAGCGCCAGGCGGTCGCGCCAGCGCTCATCGCCCTGCACGGCCGCTTCGGCACCGCGCATGGCGGGCCGGTGGGCAGGCAGGGGCGGAGCAGCGGACAGGGTCGGTAGCATGGCGGGCAGCGCAGGTCTGCCCGTGCTTGCGCAATTGCCATGCCGGTGTGCCCGGCTGCAGCAGCCGGCGCGATCGGCCCCCTCGGGGGTTGCGGCGCTTCATCCGGGGGCAATGCCGCCCCGGCTTGGGGCACGTCAGGCGATGCAGGTGCGGTTCTTTCCGCTGCACTTGGCTTCGTAGAGCGCCTCGTCGGCGCGCTCGATCGCCGTGTCGAGGGCTTCGCCGTAGCGCGAGCCGGTCACACCGGCAGAGAAGGTAACCAAGACCCGCGACGCCAGGGACATGGGGGCCCCTCGTCGCCCCCGGCATGGCCGACCGATCGTTCGGCTTCTTGACCTTGTCTTGCAGCACGTGTTGGGCGGGATGACGAGTGACGCGCCGATGCAGCGCATGGGCGCCGCACTGACACCGAGCGCGCCTCGCCTGGCCTAGGGCGTCCACTGACCCGGCAGGGGCCACGGCTCCGGCCGGCGCAGTGACGACGACGCCGTCCTCAACGACCGTGTTCGACTGGATCAGCACGTTGCTGCCGAGGATCACGCTGCTACCCACCTTGGCACCCCGGCAAACCACTGCGTTTTGACCGATGCTGGTGCTCGTGCCGATCGTCACATCCAGCTTCAGCACTGTGTTGGCGCCGATGGAGCTGTTGGCCACGTGCGGCTCCCGGCCAAAGGTCTGCGCTTAGCAGCCGGGGCTGGCACTGCGGGTCCCACTTTGCGCCCTGTTTCGACAGCGAGATCGGCGCCATTCGCTGTCCCAGCGACGGGTCTGGCGGCACAGGCGATCGTGCAGGCGCGGAGGATCGGAGCGGCGGCTGTCGAGCTTGCGCCGCGCGCCACGCCATCCGTGCGCGGGCGTTGACTCGAACTGGCCCCGACCGCGATTCGGCGCAGCGTGGCCTAGGCGAGCTCCACCGCGGCGCTCATCGAACGGGGCAGTGTCTCAGGCGCGCCCGAGGACGCGCGGCGCCTCGGCCTCGCCGGCCGCACCGATCCAGGGCGCCTTG
>DATDES010000124.1:0-5506 GCA_036522975.1 Burkholderiaceae bacterium
AAGGAGCCCACCTTCCGCATGCTCTGGCTGGCCTGGCTGGCCGCGAACATGACGATGTGGATGAACGACGTGGCCGCGGCCTGGCTGATGACCACCTTGACCACGAGCCCTGTGATGGTCGCCCTGGTGCAGACGGCCTCGACCCTGCCGGTGTTCCTGCTCGGCCTGCCCAGCGGCGCGATGGCCGACATTCTGGATCGCCGCCGCTACTTCGCCGCGACCCAGTTGTGGGTCTCGATCAATGCGATGGTCCTGGCTGCCCTGGCACTGACCGACTCGCTGACGGCCAACCTGCTGCTGGGCCTGACCTTCGTCAACGGCATCGGCCTGGCGATGCGCTGGCCGGTGTTCGCCGCGATCGTGCCCGAGATCGTGCCGCGCGCGCAGCTGTCGCCGGCGATCGCGCTGAATGGCATCGCGATGAACCTGTCGCGCGTGATCGGCCCGGTTCTGGCTGGCGTGTTGCTGGCGGCCTTCAGCAGCGCTGCGGTCTTCGTGGTCAACGCGCTGCTCGCGGGTGCCGCGTTCGTGCTCATCCTGCGCTGGAAGCGCCAACCCAAGGTGAGCACGCTGCCCGGCGAGCGCTTCATCGGCGCGATGCGGGTGGGGCTGAATTTTGCGCGACAGTCGCCGCGCCTGAAGATCATCCTGCTGCGGGTGTTCGTGTTCTTCCTGCAGTCGACCGCGCTGATCGCCTTGCTGCCCCTGGTCGCGCAGCGCCTGCATGGCGGTGGCCCGGCCACCTTCACGCTGATGCTGGCTTGCCTGGGCCTTGGGGCGATCGTCGCGGCGCTCTACTTCCCGCGCTGGCGCGCGCGCTATTCGCGCGACCAGTTCGTCGCCATCGGTACCGTCGTGCAGGCTGCGCTGTCGGTGCTGATCGTCTATGTGCCCGAGTTGTGGATCGGCCTGCCCGCGATGGTCGTGGTCGGCATGGCCTGGATCTCGGTGGCCAATTCGCTGACGGTCTCTGCGCAAGTCGCCTTGCCGGACTGGGTGCGTGCGCGCGGCATGTCGATCTACCAGATGGCCCTGATGGGCGGGTCGGCTGCCGGCTCGCTGCTATGGGGCCAGGTCGCGAGCTGGACCGACGTGGCGGCTTCCGTCGCTGCGGCCTCGGTGTCGGGCGTGCTGCTGCTGGTGGTGTTTCGCCACCTCACGATCGACGGCGGTGCAGAGATCGACTTCAGCCCGGTCGCGGTCGTCAGCCCGGCCGAGCCGCCGGTCGACGTCGATCCCGACGATGGCCCGGTGATGGTGATGGTGGAGTACCAGATCGACCCCGCCCGCGCCGCCGAATTCACCGAGCTGATGCAGCGCACGCGCCGCGCCCGTCTGCGCCAGGGCGCGCTGTCCTGGGGCCTGTTCCGCGACGTGGCGCATCCCGAGCGCGTGATTGAATACTTCGTCGACGAGAACTGGGTCGAGCATCAGCGCCGGCTCGAGCGCTTTTCGGCCTTCGATGCCGACTTGCGCGTCCAGCGCCTGGCCTTTCATGTCGACAGCCTGCCGCCGCGCGTGCGGCGCTATGTCGCGAAGTCGCTCGAACTGCCGCCCGACCTGCCATAGGAAACGAAGGCATGACCGCGCGATGCGATGATGATTCATTGACCCACGAAGGATTCCCATGAGACGTCGCTCTCTGCTCTGCGCGCTGCCCTGCTTGGCGGCAGCGCCGTGTTCGATGGCCCAGGCCTGGCCCGCTCGGCCGATCCGCCTGGTGGTGCCGTTCCCGGCGGGCGGCGCGACCGACCTGCTCGCACGCGCGATCGCGCAGGGCATCGGTAACGGTTTCGGCCAGCCGATCGTTGTCGACAACCGGCCCGGCGCCGGCGGCACCCTGGGCTCGTCCGAGGTGACCAAGGCCGCGCCCGATGGGCACACCTTGCTGATGGCCACGAGCAGCACGCACTCGATCGCGCCGCACCTGAATCCGAACCTGCCCTACAAGCCCGAGGTCGATTTCACGCCGGTGGCGCTGGTCGCCTATGCGACCAATATCGTGCTCGTGCCGAAAGACCTGCCGGTCGCGTCGATCAAGGACCTGATCGCTCATGCCAAGGCGCGGCCGGGGCAGCTGAACTACGCCTCGAGCGGCAACGGCACCATCGTCAACCTCACGGCCGAGGCCTTCAAGGCGCAGGCGGGGGTGTTCATCGTGCACATCCCGTACCGCGGCACCGCCCTCGCCATTCCCGACCTGGTCAGCGGCAAGGTGCAGCTGCTGTTCGACAGCATCGTCAGCGGCCTGCCGCACGTGAAGGATGGCAAGCTGAAGGCGCTGGCGGTCACCAGCCGCAAACGTTCGGCCCTGGTGCCCGAGATTCCGACGGTCGCCGAATCGGGTCTGCCCGGCTTCGAGTCCGACACCTGGTTCGGCGTCTACGGTCCGAAGGGTTTGAGCGCAGCCATCACCGACCGCGTGGCGGCAGAATTCCAGCGTGCCCTGCAAAAGCCCGATGTGGCCGAGCGCCTGGCCAAGCTCGGTGCCGAGCCGGTCGCCGACGGTGGACCGGCGAAGTTTGCGGCCACCGTCAAGGCCGATAGCGCACGCTGGGCGACCCTGATCCGTGACCGCAAGATCACTGCCGACTGACATGAAATTCGACTACCAACAGCCTTATCTCAGTGCGCGCCTGCCGGTTTTCGCCCGCAACGTCGTCGCCACCTCGCACCCGCTGGCCGCACAGGCCGGCCTGCGCATGCTGGCCGCGGGGGGCAACGCGGTCGATGCCGCGATCGCGACGGCGGCCTGCATGACCATCCTCGAGCCGTGCAGCAACGGTCTGGGCTCCGACGCCTTCTGCATCCTCTGGGACGGTGCGCAACTGCACGGGCTGAACGCCAGCGGCCCTGCGCCTGCGGCGTGGACACGAGAGTACTTCGTGCGCAGGTACGGCGACAGCGCCGGCACCCCGCCGCCGCGCGGTGTCGATTCGGTCAGCGTGCCGGGCGCGGTGGCCGCCTGGATGGCGCTGGCGCAACGCTTCGGCAAGCTGCCCTTCGCCGACTTGATGGCGCCGGCCGCCGAGATCGCCGAGCGCGGTTATGCGGTGCCGGTGATCGTGCAACAGAAGTGGACCATGGCCTCGCAGGTCGCCGAGCTGGTCCAGGCGCCGGGTTACGCCCAGACCTTCCTGCCCAGGGGCCGGCCACCCGACGTCGGCGAGCGTTTCGCCATGCCGCACGCGGCGCGCGCGCTGAAACTGATCGGAGCGACCAAGGGCGAAGCCTTCTACCGCGGCGAAATCGCCGCGGCCGTCGCGGCCTGGTCGCAACGCCATGGCGGCGCACTGACGGAGGCGGACTTTGCTGCCTACCGACCCGAGTGGGTCACGCCGCTGGCGCAGGACTACCGCGGACATACCCTGCACGAGATCCCGCCCAACGGCCAGGGCATCGCAGCGCAGATGGCGCTGGGCATGCTCGAACACTTCGACCTGGCGTCGATGGACCTCGACGGCCCAGCCTGCCAGCACCTGCAGATCGAGGCGATGAAGCTGGCCTTCGCCGACGTCTACCGCTTCGTCGCCGACGAGCGGCACATGGAGGGGCCGGCGTCCAAGCTGCTCGACCCGCAATACCTGGCCTTGCGCGCCCGACTGATCGACCCGGCACGGGCCCAGATCTTCGGCCCCGGCTACGGCATCAAGGGCGGCACCATCTACCTCAGCACGGCCGACGAGAGCGGCATGATGGTCAGCTTCATCCAGAGCAACTACATGGGCTTCGGCTCCGGCGTCGTCGAGCCGACGTTCGGCATCAGCCTGCAAAACCGCGGCCACGGTTTTTCGCTCGACCCGCAGAGCCCCAACGTGGTGGCCCCGAGCAAGCGGCCCTTTCACACCATCATTCCAGGTTTCCTCAGTCAGGGCGGGCAGCCGCTGATGAGCTTCGGCGTGATGGGCGGCAACATGCAGCCGCAGGGCCACATCCAGACCCTGATCCGCATGCTCGACCATGGGCAGAACCTGCAGGCGGCCTGCGACGCGCCGCGCTGGCGCTTCAACCAGGGCCTGGACATCAATGTCGAGCGCCATATGCCCGCGGCCACCGTCGAAGGACTGCGCGCCCTCGGGCACCAGATCGTCGGCCTGCACGACAGCTACATGGACTTCGGCGCCGGCCAGTTCATCTGGCGCCTGGGCAGTCCGGCGGTCGAAGGCTATGTCGCCGCCAGCGACCCGCGTCGCGACGGCGCCGCGGTGGGTTTCTGAGGGTGCTGGTCCGCGATCTCGGCCTGGGCTGGCAATCGCACCTTCTCGCCTGCCGCTTCGGTGCCGAGATCTTCGAGCGCGACGATTGCATCGCATTGCGCACCGTGTCCAACCCGACCTATTACTGGGGCAACTGTCTGATCCTGCCCGAGGCGCCGCGCGACGACGAGTTGTCCCATTGGCTCGGGCGCTTCGAGCAGGAGATCGGCCATGCACAGCCGTCGTCACGCCACGTCGCGATCGGCATCAACGCAGCGACGCTGCCCGACCCGCTCCCGTCATGGCGCGCAGCCGGCATCGACGAGTTCGACGAGACGGCGGTGCTGACCCTCGAGCGCGCAGGCCTGGCCGCGCAACCCGCCGCGCGCGGCACGCCGAACCTGGTACTGCGTGGCCTGGTCTTGCCCGACGAACTCGAGCTGGCCGTCGAGGCCCAGGTCGCTACGCGCGAAGCCTCCTTCGAGGCCGACGGCTACCGCGTCTACCGGCGCCGGGCGATGCAGCGCGTGTCCGCGATGCAGGCCGCCGGCATGGCTCAATGGTTCGGCGCGATCGTCGACGGCATGCCGGTCGCCGATTGCGGCCTGGTGCACGACGGCCGCCTTGGCCGCTTCCAGCATGTCAGCACCCAGCTTGCGTGGCGTCGCCGCGGCCTGTGCCGCGCCTTGATCCACCATGTCTGCCGCCATGCCTTCGAGCATCTCGGCCTGCAACGCCTGGTGATGTGCGCCGATCCCCACGACGTGGCGATCGGCATCTACCGCTCTCTCGGTTTCGAGCAGTATGAGACCCACTGGAGCCTGCAGCGCCGGCAAGCGAGCGACCAGGCATGAGAACAAGGCCCATCGCCGCCGGGCTCGGGCCCGGCTTGGCCCTGGCCACCCTGGGCGCGATCGCCTTCTCGGGCAAGGCGATCCTGGCCAAGCTGATGTACCGCCACGGCGTCGATGCGGTTCAGGTGGTCTTCTGGCGCATGCTGCTGGCGTTGCCGCTGTTCCTGGCCTTGGCTTGGTGGGCCGGGCGCGACAAGCCGGCCTTCAGCCGGCGCGACTGGCGCGCCATCGCCGGCCTCGGTTTCAGCGGCTACTACTTGGCCAGCATGCTCGACTTCATGGGCCTGCAATACGTCAGCGCCGGGCTCGAACGCCTGATCCTGTACCTGAACCCGACCCTGGTCCTGCTGCTGTCGGTGCTGCTGTTCGGCAAGCGCTTGTCGGGGCGGCAGGGGGTGGCGATGGCGCTTGGCTACGTCGGCGTGGCGGTGGTCTTCGGCCAAGAACTGCGATTCG
>DATDES010000125.1:0-6664 GCA_036522975.1 Burkholderiaceae bacterium
CATCAAACGTCGATATTCCCCGCCCGCAAAGCATTCGCTTCGATGAAATCGCGCCGCGGCTCGACCTCGTCGCCCATCAACATCGTGAAGACACGGTCCGCCTCGATCGCGTCGTCGATCTGGACCTTGAGCAGGCGGCGCACGGTGGGGTCCATGGTGGTCTCCCACAGTTGGCTCGGGTTCATCTCGCCCAGCCCCTTGTAACGCTGCCGGCCAACGGCGCTTTCGGCCTGCGTCATGAGCCAGGCCATCGCAGCGCGGAAGTCACCGACACGCTGCTCCTTCTGGCGCTCGCCTTCACCGCGCTTGGCCACCGCGTCGGCGCCGAGCAGGCCTTTGAACGTGACACCGGCGCGCGCAAGCGCCTCGTAGTCGGCGCCGTGAACGAAGTCGGCCGTGATGACGCTGCTCTTGATGTTGCCGTGGTGACGCCGGCTGATGCGCAGGTGGTGTTTGTCGGTGCGGGCGTCGAACTCGGCCGCGACTTCGGCGTCGTGCAAGGCACCTGCCAGGGCGACGGCGCTGGCTTCGGCGCCGGCCGCGCTGTCCAGGTCGAGAAGCAGGCCGTCGGCGACGGCGCGCAGCGCTTCGACGTCCATCCAGTTCGTCAGGCGCGCCATCACGTTGGTGGCCAGCAGGTACTGGCGCGCCAGCTCTTCTAGCGCACTGCCGCCAATGGTGGCGCGGTTGTCACCGGGTTCGATGACGGCACCGTCGAGTGCGACCTTCAACAGGTAGGCGTCGAGCTCGATCGCGTCCTTCAGGTATTGCTCGTGTTTACCGTGCTTGACCTTGTACAGCGGCGGCTGCGCGATGTAGATGTGGCCGCGCTCGACCAGCTCGGGCATCTGGCGGTAGAAGAAGGTCAGCAACAGGGTTCGGATGTGGGCGCCGTCGACGTCGGCGTCGGTCATGATGATGATTCGGTGGTAACGCAGCTTGTCGGGGTTGAAGTCGTCGCCCCCCATGCCCTTGCCGATGCCGGTGCCCAGTGCGGTGATCAGTGTCAGGATCTCGTTGCTCGTGAGCAGCTTTTCGTAACGTGCGCGTTCGACGTTCAGGATCTTGCCGCGCAGGGGCAGGATCGCCTGGAACTTGCGGTCACGCCCTTGTTTGGCGCTCCCGCCGGCGGAGTCGCCCTCGACGATGTAGATCTCGCACATTGCGGGGTCTTTTTCCTGGCAGTCGGCGAGCTTGCCCGGCAGGCCCATGCCGTCGAGCACCCCCTTGCGGCGGGTCATCTCGCGCGCCTTGCGTGCCGCTTCGCGCGCCCGTGCCGCGTCGACGATCTTGCCGCAGATGATCTTGGCGTCGGCCGGAGTTTCAAGCAAGTAGTCTGTGAGCGCCTTGCTCACGACGTCTTCGACCGGGCCGCGGACTTCGGAGCTCACCAGTTTGTCCTTGGTCTGGCTGCTGAACTTCGGCTCGGGCACCTTCACGCTCAGCACGCAGCACAGACCTTCGCGCATGTCGTCGCCGGTGACCTCGACCTTGGCTTTCTTGGCCAGCTCGTTGTCCTCGATGTACTTGTTGATCACCCGGGTCATCGCAGCGCGCAAGCCGGTCAGGTGGGTGCCGCCGTCGCGCTGCGGGATGTTGTTGGTGAAGCAGAGCACGTTCTCGCTGTAGCCGTCGTTCCACTGCATCGCGACCTCGGCCGTGATGTTGGTGCCCTGGTCGCTCAGCTTTTCGCCCGTGGCGTGGAAGACGTTCGGGTGCAGCGTCTTCTTGCCGGTGTTGATGAACTCGACAAAACCCTTCACCCCGCCGGCAAAGGCGAAGTTGTCTTCGCGATTGTTGCGTTCGTCGACGAGGCGGATGCGCACCCCGTTGTTGAGGAAGCTCAGCTCGCGCAGGCGCTTGCTCAGGATGTCGTAGTGGAAGTCGATGTTGCTGAAGATCTCGTCGTCGGGCAGGAAGTGCACTTCGGTACCCCGCAGCTCGGTGTCGCCGGTGACCTTCATAGGACTGACTTCGATGCCGTCGCGCTGCTCGAGCAGGCGGTCTTGCGGGATGCCGGTCCTGAACTCGAGCTGGTGCACCTTGCCTTCGCGGCGCACGATCAGGCGCAGCCACTTGGACAGGCCATTGACGCAGCTCACGCCCACGCCATGCAAGCCACCCGAGACCTTGTAGCTGTTCTGGTTGAACTTGCCGCCAGCGTGCAACTCGGTCAGTGCGATCTCGGCCGCGCTGCGTTTGGGCTCGTGCTTGTCGTCCATCTTGACACCGGTCGGGATGCCGCGGCCGTTGTCGATGACGCTGATGCTGTTGTCGGAATGGATCGTGACCGTGATGTCGTCGCAATGCCCCGCGAGCGACTCGTCGATCGAGTTGTCGACGACCTCGAACACGAGGTGGTGCAAGCCAGTGCCGTCCGACGTGTCGCCGATGTACATGCCGGGGCGCTTGCGCACGGCTTCCAGGCCTTCGAGGATCTGGATGCTGCCTTCGCCGTAGGCCTCGCTGTTCAGTGCACTGGCGTCGCGTTTGGCCTTGCGGGCGCCTTCGTCGGCGCCATCGGTCGCTTGGGTCTGATCACTCATAGGGTGCTGTTACCAGGCCGCGATAGCGGCCGCTTCGTCCAACTGACTGGAACCCCCGTTTGGCGGGGGGCAGGGGGTGCCCAAGGTGCAGGCATCGGCTGCCGATGCAGGATCCGGCCGCCTGACGGCGGCTAGATCCTCATCGGCATCACGACGTACTTGAAGCCCGGCTGGTCGGGTGCCGTGATGAGGGCGCTCGCGTTGCCGTCCTGCAGTTCGATCTTCAGCATCTCGACGTTCATGTTCGCCAGCGCGTCCATCAGGTAGGTGACGTTGAAGCCAATGTCGATCGCGTCGCCGTTGTAGTCGATCTCGAGTTCTTCCTTCGCCTCTTCCTGCTCGGCATTGCTCGACGCGATACGCAACAGGCCCGGCTCGAAGTTCAGGCGCACGCCCTTGAACTTGTCGCTCGTCAGGATCGCGGCGCGTTGCAGGCAGGCCAGCAGCGGCGCACGGCCGAGCGTGAGGATGTTCTTGTGGCCCTTTGGAATGACGCGGTTGTAGTCGGGGAATTTGCCCTCGACCAGCTTGGTCACGAACTCCATGCCCGAGAAGTTGAAGCGTGCCTGGTTGCCGGCAAAACGCATCTCGATCGGCGTGTCTTCGTCCTTCAGCAAACGCTGCAATTCGAGCACCGTCTTGCGCGGCAGGATCACCTCCTGCTTCGGGATCTCGGCTTCGAGCGTGGCCTGCGCCAGTGCGAGTCGGTGGCCGTCGGTGGCGACGAGTGTCAGTGTCTTGCCTTCGGCGATGAAGAGGATGCCGTTGAGGTAGTAGCGGATGTCGTGCACCGCCATCGCGAAGTGGACCTGGTCGACCAGGTGGCGCAGTGTCTTCTGCGGCACCGCGAAGGTGGGGCCGAAGTCGGCTGCTTCGTTGACGAGCGGAAAATCCTCGCTCGGCAGTGTCTGCAGCATGAAGCGACTGCGCCCGCCTTGCAGCGTGAGCTTGTTGGCGGCGGCGGTGAGCGTCACTACCTGGTCGGCAGGCAGCATGCGCAGGATGTCGATCAGCTTGCGTGCACCCACCGTGGTGCTCAGCGAACCCGCGTCGCCGCCGAGATCGGCCGTGGTGCGGACCTGGATCTCAAGGTCGCTCGTCGTGAACTCGAGCGTCGGGCCGTTCTTGCGCAGCAGCACGTTGGCCAGGATCGGCAGGGTGTGCCGGCGTTCGACGATGCCGGCCACCGACTGCAAGGCACCGAGCAGTTTTTCCTGCGCCGCTTTCAGAACAATCATCTTCTTCTCAGTATTTAAAGGTGGTAGTCGTAGTAGAGGCTCGGCCAATCTGTGAACAACCCTATTTTCGCCCTATTTATCAAGGGTTTAGCAGGCGGCGAACCCTGTGCGCCGCGGCCTCTTCCATGCCGCGCCGTTTGGGGACAAGGTGGCCCGGACGATGTCGCCTGTGGATGACTGCGCAGTTGCCGGCGATCTGTCCACAGGGTTGTGCGCAGCCTGCATTTCAGCCCTTGAGCGTCTGTTCAAGGACATGGATCTGTTGGTTCAGTTCGGTGTTCTTGCTGCGGTCGCCGGTGACCTTGCGCACCGCGTGCAGCACCGTGGTGTGGTCGCGCCCGCCGAAGAGTTCGCCGATCTCGGGCAGGCTCTTCTTTGTCAGCTCCTTGGCCAGGTACATCGCGACCTGACGAGGGTGCGCGATGCTGGCCGGGCGCTTCTTGCTGTACATGTCGGCGACTTTGATCTTGAAGAAGTCGGCCACCGTCTTCTGGATGTTCTCGACCGAGATCTGCCGGTTCTGAATCGACAGCAGGTCACGCAGCGCCTCGCGCGCGAGCACGATGTTGATGTCCTTCTGGCTGAAACGTGAATAGGCCAGCACCTTGCGCAGCGCGCCTTCGAGCTCTCGCACATTGGCACGCACGTTCTTGGCGACGAAGAAGGCGACGTCTTCGGGCAGTTGGGTCCCGTCGGCTTCGGCCTTGCGGATCAGGATCGCGACGCGCATCTCGAGCTCGGGCGGCTCGATCGCGACCGTGAGCCCGGAATCGAAGCGCGAGGTCAGTCGTTCGTCGATGTCGGCCAGGCCTTTGGGGTAGGTGTCGCTCGTCATGATGATGTGCGCACGCTTGGCTAGCAGGGCTTCGAAGGTGTTGAAGAACTCCTCCTGGGTGCGCTCCTTGCCGGCGAAGAACTGCACGTCGTCGATCAGCAGCAGGTCGAGCGAGTGGTACTTGGCTTTCAGTTCGTCGAAGGTCTTGCGCTGGTAGTTCTTGACCACGTCGCTGATGAACTGCTCGGCGTGCAGGTACAGCACACGCGCGCCCGGTTTGTCCTTCAGCAGCGAATTGCCGACGGCGTGCACGAGGTGGGTCTTGCCCAGGCCGACGCCACCGTAGATGAAAAGCGGGTTGTACATCGCACCCGGCGCGCCGGCCACGTGCAGCGCCGCGGTGCGTGCCATTTGGTTGGCTCGGCCGGGCACCAGGTTGTCGAAGGTGAGCGCCGTGTTGAGCTTGTGCACCGTGGCTGACGGGGGCGGGGACGTGGTAGCAGCCTGCTCGCGCGTACGCGGTTCGGCGCCATGATCGGCGGCGAGCACGTGAGGCGCCGGCATCGCGGGTGGGCGCTGCGGGACTTCTCGCGGCGCCAGCGTCAGCTCGAGCCGCACCGGGTGCCCGGCGACATCGGCGAGCACGCTTTCAATTCGTGCCGCGTATTGGGTACGGATCCAGTCGAGCTTGAACCGGTTGGGCACCCGCAGCGAGACGACGGCGCCGCTGCTGTCATCGGCCCGGGCGTCGACCTGCGGGCTGGGCAGCGGCCGGATCCAGGTGTTGAACTGCTGCTCGGGCAGTTCGGCGGCCAGGCGCTCGCAACTGCGCGACCAAAGATCGATGGACATTGTGGACAAGTTGTTATTCTAAGGCCGGATTCAGGACCGCCTGGCCGATGCGGAACGAGGTTATCCACAATCGCGGGCGCGCCGTCAAGACCCGCCGGCAGGCGCACTTTGCGGTGCAAGTGTTTGACCGCAAAGGGGATTTTGGTATCATCGTGGGTTTCCCGAATTGCGGGTTCCACGTCAACTGAAAGCCGGGCTCCTTGCCATGAAGCGCACCTACCAACCTTCCAAGACCCGCCGGGCCCGCACGCACGGCTTCCTCGTCCGCATGAAGACCCGCGGTGGCCGCGCTGTCATTGCCGCACGCCGCGCCAAGGGCCGCAAGCGCCTGTCGCAGGTCTGACCCGGCCGGCGCACGCGCCACTCGCTTCATCCTGCCCGATGATCGGCCGTCTGGTGCAGGCCGCCGATTTCCAGCGGCTGCTCGCCGCACCCAGCCTGCAACGTAGTGCTCACTTCAGTGTCCACTACGTCTGCGGTGTCCCGGTACGCCCGGGGGTACCCCTGAATCAGGCTGGGCCAAATGAGTTATCCACAGGTCATGAACCAACTTGTCCAAGGCCTGTGGATGAAGCTCCCGCCGGGCGTTGGCTCGGCTGCGTGGTTCCCAAACGCCATGCCCGGCGCTCGGTCACGCGCAGCATGTTGAAGCGCCAGATCCGAGCCGCCGCCGAGCGGCATCACGAGCGCCTGGCGCGCGGGCTCTGGCTGGTGCGCCTGCGCAGCCCCTTCGTGGTGGCGCAATTCCCGTCTGCCGATTCCGCCGCGCTGCGCTCGGCTGCACGCAGCGAGCTCGACCGCCTGCTCGTGCAAGCCACCCGCTGAGGACCCGTCCTGTGGCCCTCTCGATCGCCGACCTGCCGCGTGCTGCCCTCATCGGTGTCGTACGCGGTTATCGATTGCTGCTAAAGCCCTGGCTCGGCAACGCCTGTCGCTTCGAACCCACCTGCTCGCAGTACGCCCTGGTGGCGCTCGAACGCCACGGCGCCTTGGCTGGCGCGGCGCTCGCCGGTGCGCGCCTCCTGCGTTGCCACCCCTGGTGCGATGGGGGATGCGACGACGTGCCCGCCCAGGCGCCGGCCCTCTTCACCCGACTGATACGCCCGGGCCGCAGCGCCGGGCGTCCCGAGACTCCTAAAGAATCGACTCCATGACCGATATGCGCCGCACCCTGCTGTGGGTGGTTTTCACGATGTCGCTCGTCCTGCTCTGGGACGCGTGGAACAAGCACACCGGTGCGCCTTCGATCTTCG
>DATDES010000126.1:0-4009 GCA_036522975.1 Burkholderiaceae bacterium
GAAGCTGCATTGAGCATGGCTCGCCCGTACCTTCGCCGACCGTCGTTGCTGCTGGCGGCCTGCGCCGCGCTGGCGGGCTGCGCGCTGAACACGCCGCCCGACACGAAGCGCCTGACCGAGACCGAACTCGCCCACGCCACGCCACCTTCCGCGTGGAAGGCCGGTGGCGTGCAGGCGACTGTCCAGGATGACTGGCTCGCAAGCTTCGCCGACCCCCGCCTGCCGCCGCTAGCCGAGGAGGCGCTGCGCTACAACGCCGATCTGCGCGTCGCCGCGGCGCGGGTCGAGATCGCCTCGGCTTCACTGAAGGCAGCCGGTGGTCCTCTGTATCCGGAAGTTGGCCTTGCCGCCCGTTCGGGCGGCAAGGCGATCGGTTCGTCGGGAGACTTGTCCGGTCTGGTGGTCTCGGCGTCGTGGGAACTTGATCTCTGGGGACGCGTGCGCAATCAGCAACGAGCTGCCGACTTCCAGTTCGCCTCGGCGCAGGCCGACCAGCGCGCAGCCCAGCAGGCCATCGTCGCAGCGCTTGCCAAGGCCTGGTTCATCGCCACCGAAAGCGTGCAGCAGCGGCGCGTGGTCAACGAGATGCTCGGTACTGCGGATTCGCTCGTTCGCCTGGCCGATGATCGCCTGCGCATCGGTGCCGGCGCCGACGTCGACGTGGCGCTGGCGCGCGCCAATCTGCAGACCTATCGTGACAACGCGCTGCAGATCGACCTGGCGCTGGCGCAATCTCGGCGCGCCCTCGAGATTCTGTTGGGTCGCTATCCCGCGGCAGAGATCGAACTGCCGCTGGACTTGCCCGCGATGCCGCCTCCGGCGCCGACCGGTGTGCCGTCCGAACTGCTGGAGCGGCGCCCCGACGTGATCGCAGCCGAGCGGCGCGTGGCTGCGGCTTTCTCGCGCGGCGAAGAGGCCGTTGCGGCCCGCCTGCCGAAGATTTCGTTGACGGCGGCGCTGTCGTCGCTCAGCAGCACCACCTTCGTGTTGCAGAACGACTCCGAGGCCAGCGCAGGCTTCGGCGCCACCCTGTTCTTTCCGATCTTCAACGCCGGTCAGCTCGAAGCCCAGGTGGAGCTGCGCACGGCGGAACAGAAGCAGGCTGCGGCAACCTATGCGCAGACCGCGCTGAAGGCGTTCAACGAGGTCGAGAGCGCGCTTGCCAGCGAAGTGTCGCTGGCGTCGCGCGAGGGGGTGTTGCGCCAGAGCCTGTCGGACAACACCCGGGCGCTCGATCTGGAGCAGGTCCGGTACAAGGTGGGCCTGCGCGACCTGCGCACCGTTGCCCAGCAGCAGCTCTCGGCCTATGCGGCGAGCATGGCGCTGCTGCGCGTGCAGACCGAGCAGCGGGTGCAACGCGTGCAGTTGCACCTCGCTCTCGGTGGCGGCTTCGGCCCTCCGGGGAGCTGAGGTCGACCCGGCGCGGCCCCTGCGCGTCACCGCTTTTCCGCCACCTGAGGAGGTTCCATCATGGCTGCACCAGACGTGACCGAACTCGCCCGCGAGAAGCGCCAGTCCGCGCGCCTGCTCGATGTGTACATCAGAGCCGGCTTGATTCTGGCGTTGGCGGTGCTGTGCTTCCAGATCCTGTCGCCCTTCGTTTCAATGATGGCATGGTCGGTGATTCTGGCCGTGGCGCTCTATCCGGCGCAGCAGTGGCTGGCGCGCAAGATGGGTGGCAGGCAAGGGTGGGCGGCCACGTTGCTGGTGCTGGTCTCGATCGTGCTGATCGTGGCTCCGACAACGGTGCTGATGCTCGCGCTGGGCCAGTCCGCCCAGGAATTCGTGACCAGCGTGCGCGATCAATCGCTGCGGGTCCCGGCGCCCGCACAGAGCGTGGCCGAGTGGCCGCTCATCGGGCCCAAGCTTTACGCCTTGTGGGAAAGGGCCTATACGGACCTGCCGACGCTGGTCCTGAGCGTGCTCCCCCGGCTTGCCGATGTGTCCAAGCAGGCGCTCGGCATCGTGGCCGGCATCGGCTTCGGCCTGCTGCTGTTCCTGTTCTCCTTCATCATCGCGGGGGTCGTGATGGCCTTCGGGGAGGCGGGGGCCCGCAGCGCACGGGCGATCTTCGTTCGACTTGCCGGCATCGAACGGGGTGAGGGAATCGCCAGCCTTTCCACCGCCACCATCCGGGCCGTGGCGCAGGGCGTCATCGGCGTGGCGTTCGTGCAGGCGGTCGTCATCGGCCTTCTGCTGCTGCTGGCCGAGGTTCCCTTCGCCGGCGTGCTCGCGGTCATCGCGCTGATCCTCGGTATCGCCCAGTTGCCGGTCCTGCTGGTCAACTTGCCGGTGATCATCTACCTCTGGACGAACGAGGGCTACGGCACCGCCTCGGCGGTCACGTACACCATCCTGCTGGCGCTCGCAGGCACGCTCGACAACGTACTGAAGCCGCTGACGCTGGGACGGGGCGTCGATGCGCCGATGCCGGTGATCCTGCTGGGTGCGCTCGGCGGCATGGCCGGGAGCGGCATCCTGGGGATGTTCGTCGGCGCGACGCTGCTGGCGCTGGGCTACCAGCTCTTCATGGGGTGGGTCGCCACGAACCCCGACGCCCCGAGCACCGGGCCCGCGTCGACCCTGGTCGAAGGCGAGGCGGACGACAAGCTCGACGAGGACGCGCAAGCGTTCTCGTCGTCTCCGTAGGTCTTCGCTTTCGGATGCGGCGTCCTGGCCAAGCCAAGGCGCCCGGAAACGCCGAACGGCGTCAGAACGTACCGGTCAGGTAGGCCTGCAGGCCGGAGTAGTTTGTCTTGAGCCCGCCGTTGAACGCACCTCGATCGATGTCGACGTCGGTCGAGAAGCGGTTGTAGCCCAGGCCAAGCCCGAAGTGCTGGCTGAACATCCACGTGGCGCCGAGTCGCAGGTCCGTCCAGCGGCCATCGTAGCCGTCGACATTCACCTTGAAGAATTGGGCCTGGGCGTCGATGTACCACTGTGGCGCGACCACCCAGCCGGCGCGCAGGCCGATCACCGGAAGTGGAGCGGGCAAGCTGCTGTTCTTCGTCGCCGCCGAGACGTTGCTGACGTTGCCGTTCGCGTCCGTGATCGAGGCAGCGCCGGACAAGCGCAGCGTGGTCTCCGAGTAATGCACGCCGATCGTCGCTGCCAGCTCATAGGTCGGCTGGCGCATGAATGCCCACTCGTAAGCCAGTTCGTAGACCTCGAATTCGTACTTGAGGTCCACGCGGCTGCCAGCATTGAAGGTGTAGTCGCCCCAGGCTATCGGGGCGTCGAGGACCCTCGATCGATCCGAGGAATTGTTGAAGTACATGAAGCGAAGGTGGTGCGCGGGGGTGATGCGCCACAGCACGTCGCCGCGAAGGCGCGTCGCGTCCCCGTCCTTGCCAAAGCTCCGGTCGAAATCCACGTCGGGATTCGTCCCCGATTGGCCGTTGAGGCTGCCTTCGAGATCCGAACTGACGACGAATGCCCCCAGATTCACGACCCAGGCGTTGTCCAGCAAGGCTTGCGCTGGTGAGGCCGACTGGGCCACCACCGAGCTGGCCGAGAGCAGGCCGGCCAAGCCGCACAGAGGTACGGTCATGCGTTTCAAGAAGGTCGTCGATGTCATGTTGGGCTCCCTCGATTCCGGTTCTGAAAAACCTCGTAACAGTGCACTGTAGCCGGCAAACGGCCATCGGGTGCATCCCGCAGCCGGCCTGTTGCTTGCGCGCCGAAGGCCTGCGCACAAGGGGCTGACGTCGCCGCGGCCTCGCACGCGGCAGCGCTAGACCGCCACCGCAGCCTTAATCGCCGGATGCGGGTCGTAGCCCTCGACTGCGAAGTCCTCGTAGTCGTAGTCGAAGATCGAGGCCGGGCGGCGCCGGATCGCTAGCGTCGGGTACGGCCTCGGCGCGCGCGCGAGTTGCGTGCGCACCTGTTCTTGATGATTGCTGTAGACATGGCAGTCGCCGCCGGTCCAGACGAAGTCGCCGACGTCCAGATCGCATTGCTGCGCCAGCATGTGGGTCAGCAACGCATAGCTGGCGATGTTGAAAGGCAC
>DATDES010000127.1:0-4536 GCA_036522975.1 Burkholderiaceae bacterium
GCTCGCGTCGACAAGCTGCAGGCGGTCGGCGTCGCCGTCCAGGGCGATTCCGTAGTCGGCGCCGTGAGCAGCGACGGCCTTGACCAGCGCGGCCGGCGAGGTCGCGCCAACGCCGGCGTTGATGTTGGTACCGTCGGGCGAGCAGCCGATCTTGACAATGTCGGCGCCGAGTTCGTGAAACACGTCGGGGGCCACATGGTACGCAGCGCCGTGGGCCGCATCGACTACCAGCTTCATGCCCTTCAGGCTCAGGTCGCTGTCGACCGTGCCCTTGCAGAATTCGACATAGCGCCCGCTCGCGTCATCGATGCGCCTGGCCTTGCCCAAGCCGGCCGAATCGGCCCACTGCGGCGCCTCTAGCAGGGCCGCCTCGACCGCAAGCTCCCAGGCATCGGGCAGCTTTTGCCCACTGGCGGAGAAGAACTTGATGCCATTGTCCGGATAGGCGTTGTGTGAAGCGCTGATGACCACGCCTAGATCGAGGCGCAGCGCCCGCGTCAGGTAGGCCACACCGGGCGTGGGCAGCGGACCCGACAGCAAGGTGTCGACCCCGGCCGACGCAAAGCCGGACTCCAGCGCCGCTTCGATCATGTAGCCCGAAATGCGCGTGTCCTTGCCGATCACGACGGCAGGCCGCGCCGTGGACCGCTTGAGCACGCGGCCGACCGCATGGCCCAGGCGCAGCATGAAGTCGGGCGTGATCGGTTCGGTGCCGACGGTGCCACGGATGCCGTCGGTGCCGAAATAGCGTCTGCTCATGTTGGATCCTTCTTGTTGTCCTGCACGATGCTGCGCCAGAGCGCCAGCGCATCGACGGTTGCCGCGACGTCGTGCACGCGCACGATCGACGCGCCGCGCTCCACTGCCAACAGGGCCACCGCCACGCTCGCCGACTGCCGCTCATGCACCGATCGTCCGGTGATTGCGCCGAGCGTCGACTTGCGCGACCAGCCCAGCAGCAGCGGCGCACCGATATCGAGCAACTCGCGCTGCCGGCGCAGCAGGTCGAGATTGTGCTCGACGGTCTTGCCGAATCCGATCCCGGGATCGAGCACGATGCGATCGGCGGCGACACCCCGCGCGCACACGGCTGCCAGACGGTCGGCGAGGAACTCCCGCACGGCACCGACAGCATCGCCCTCGTGCGGCGTCACCTGCATCGTGTCCGGCTCGCCCCGCATGTGCATCAGGCACACCCCCGCCCGATCATGGCCGGCCAGCACGTCGAGCGCGCCGCTGCGCCGCAGGGCACGGACGTCATTGACGATATCGACCCCGAGATCGAGCGCCGCGCGCATCACCTGCGGCTGGCTGGTGTCCACCGAGACCGGCACGCCCAGCGTGACCGCGTGCCTCAGCACCGGCAGAACACGGCGCAGCTCCTCGTCAAGCGTGGGCGCGCGCGCCCCCGGACGCGTCGATTCGCCGCCAATGTCCAGGATGTCAGCACCCTCCCGCAACAGGGCGTCGCAGTGGGCGATAGCGCCAGCCGCATCACCATGCAGGCCGCCATCGGAGAATGAATCGGGCGTGACGTTGACGATGCCCATGACCCGTGGCCGGCCAAGGTCGATCGAGAAACGGGTCGTTTGCCAGAAGCTCATAGAGACGAACAACGGGGCCGAGGCCCCGTTGTTGTCGAGTCCATCAGTTCAAGGGACTCAGGCGGTCGCCGCGGCTTCGCCAGCGCCGACGGGTGGCGTACCTCCGCCTTTGGGGGTCGTCGGTGCAGTCCAGTCCTTCGGCGTCCGTGGCGGCTTGCCCGCCATGATGTCGTCGATCTGATCACTGTCGATGGTTTCCCACTCGAGCAGGGCACCCGCCATCGCGTGCATCTTGTCCTGGTTGTCCTCGATGAGCTTGCGTGCAATGCTGTACTGCTCGTCGATGATGCGCCGGATCACCAAGTCGACCTTGCGCATCGTCTCCTCGGACATCGTGGTGGTCTTGGTCACCGAGCGTCCGAGGAAGACCTCACCCTCGTTCTCGGCATAGACCATCGGGCCCAGTTCGTCGGTCATGCCATAGCGTGTGACCATGTCGCGGGCGATCGCGGTCGCGCGCTCGAAGTCGTTCGACGCGCCGGTGGTCATCTGGTGCATGAACACCTCTTCGGCGATGCGCCCGCCGAATAGCACGCTGATGGTCGAGAGCATGCGCTCCTTGTCCAGGCTGTAGCGATCGCCTTCAGGCAATTGCATCGTGACCCCCAGTGCGCGTCCGCGTGGAATCACGGTGACCTTGTGCACGGGGTCGGTCTTGGGCATCAGCTTGGCCACCAGCGCGTGGCCGGCCTCGTGGTACGCAGTGTTCTTGCGCTCTTCCTCGGGCATCACCATGCTCTTGCGCTCGGGGCCCATCATGATCTTGTCCTTGGCCTTCTCGAAGTCGACCATCTCGACCACGCGCCCGTTGCGGCGCGCGGCGAAGAGGGCCGCCTCGTTGACCAGGTTGGCCAGGTCGGCACCCGAGAATCCGGGCGTGCCGCGGGCCAAAATGTCGGCACGGATGTCCTGGCCGACCGGCACCTTGCGCATGTGCACGTTGAGGATCGCCTCGCGGCCGCGCACGTCGGGCAGCGAGACGTAGACCTGGCGGTCGAAGCGACCCGGACGCAGCAGTGCCGGGTCGAGGATGTCGGGCCGGTTGGTGGCCGCCATCACGATCACGCCCAGGTTGGTCTCGAAGCCGTCCATCTCGACCAGCATCTGGTTCAGCGTCTGCTCGCGCTCGTCGTTGCCGCCACCCAGGCCCGCGCCGCGGTGGCGCCCGACCGCGTCGATCTCGTCGACGAAGATGATGCAGGGTGCACTCTTCTTGGCCTGCTCGAACATGTCGCGCACGCGCGCAGCGCCGACGCCGACGAACATCTCAACGAAGTCGGAGCCCGAAATCGAGAAGAACGGCACCTTGGCTTCGCCGGCGATCGCCTTGGCCAGCAGGGTCTTGCCGGTGCCCGGGGGGCCGACCAGCAACACGCCGCGAGGGATGCGCCCGCCGAGCTTCTGGAAGCGCTGCGGATCCTTCAGGAAGTCAACCAGCTCCTTGACCTCTTCCTTGGCCTCCTCGCAGCCGGCCACGTCGGCGAAAGTCGTCGTGTTGTTGGCCTCATCGAGCATGCGCGCCTTGCTCTTGCCGAAGCTGAAGGCGCCGCCCTTGCCGCCGCCCTGCATCTGGCGCATGAAGTAGACCCAGACGCCGATCAGCAACAGGAACGGTCCCCAACTGATCAGTATGGTCATCAGCAGCGAAGGCTCTTCGCGCGGCTTGACGTCGAACTTGACGCCGTTATTGATCAGGTCGCCGACCAGCCCGCGGTCGAGGTAAGTCGCCGTACTGCGAATGCGCTTGTCGTCATTGGTGGTGGCGATGATCTCGGTCCCGCCAGCCGTAGCTTCCTGCAAGGTCACCGACTTGATGCGTTTGCTGCGTACTTCCTCGAGGAAATCGGAGTAGCCGATCTGGCCACCGGCCACGGCGCCGCGGTCGAACTGCCGGAAGACAGTGAATAGCACGAGTGCGATCACCAGCCAGACAGCGACCTTCGAAAACCATTGATTGTTCACCGCGGCTCCTTGTGCCGTTGTCCGCCATGGTGCCCGAATTGGCACCATGGCGGATATGGGGTCGATTTTAGTCCCGTCAAGCAAAGCCCTTCTGGGCAGCAATTGGCACGGACCTCGGCGCTGTCAGGCCCTCTTCAGACCGATGCCGACCAGAAAGGTTTCCGCCGACCGGTCGCGCGAGGCCTTGGGCTTGATCGGGCGCACGACGCGAAAGGTCTTCTTGAACAGTTCGACCAGTTGGCTATAGCCGCTGCCATGGAACAGCTTGACCACCAGCGCCCCTTCGGGTCGCAGGTGCTTGAGCGAGAAATCGAGCGCCAATTCGATCAGGTGGGCAATGCGCGCCGAGTCTGAGCTGGCGATGCCCGACAAATTGGGCGCCATGTCTGACAAGACCAGATCGACCGGCCGGCCAGACAGCGCCGTCTCCAGTTCGGCCAGCACGGGCTCGTCGTTGAAGTCGCCCAGGATGAACAGCACACCCTCGATCGGCTCCATCGGCAGCAGGTCGAGCGCGATGATCGAACCATTCAACTGGCCAACGGCGGCCCCGCCGATGCCCGCCTCCTTGGGTGCGAAGCGGCGCCGCAGGTACTGGCTCCAGGCGCCCGGTGCAGAGCCCAGGTCCACGACGACCTGGCCGGGCTTGATCAGGCCGAGGCTCTCGTCGATCTCCTTCAGCTTGTACGCCGCACGGGCCCGGTAGCCCTCGCGCTGGGCCAGCTTGACGTAGGGATCGTTGATGTGATCGGCGAGCCACGCCTTGTTCACCTTCTTGCTTTTGGTCTTGATTTTCATGGGGCAACGATAATCGCCAAATGCCTGCCATCCAACTCACACCCACCCAGCGCAAGGAACACCGTGCCGCGGCGCATCACCTTGATCCCGTCGTCGCCATCGGCAACGAGGGCCTGACGCCCGCCGTGCGCAAGGAGGCCGACGCTGCGCTCAAGGCCCACGGCTTGATCAA
>DATDES010000128.1:0-10432 GCA_036522975.1 Burkholderiaceae bacterium
CGCGGCGCAGAAGCGGTTCCGGGTGAACACACCGGCCACCGATGACCCGTCGACGAGCTTGAAGACGACCAGGTCGCGCCGGTTCGCCTTGCGCATGCCGGCCATGGCAACGCCGATATCGATCCCTCCGACGGGGTGCAGCGCTGACGGAGAAGGAGCAGTCAGATGGACGGGCATGGCTGGCGCACAGTGGACGCAAAGGACTTCGGCCGGCAGTGTAGTGCCCCTCTCCTGAGGGGTCGGGGCCACCCTGACCCCCTCAGAGACCGACAGCCGCGCTTCTCTTGCGCCTTGCGACCGACCGGCGTCAGGCCAGCTTGCCGTGGCAGAGCTTGTACTTCTTGCCGCTGCCACAGGGGCAGGGGTCGTTGCGTCCGACCCGCGGCACGGCGGCGACCTGTGTCGCGGGCTCCGTGTCCTGCGACACCGAACCGTCTTCGTTGGGATGGGTGTAGGTCACGTTGGCGACGTGGCTGACCCTTTCCTCGATCGCTTCAGCCGCCTCGGTCACCTGCTCTTGGGTCTGGATGCGCACCGTCATCAGCACGCGCGTGACTTCCATCTTCACCACGTCGAGCAGCTGCGAGAACAACTCGAAGGCCTCGCGCTTGTATTCCTGCTTCGGGTTCTTCTGCGCATAGCCGCGCAGATGGATGCCCTGGCGCAAGTAGTCGAGCGCCGCCAAGTGCTCGCGCCAGTGGCTGTCGATGGCCTGCAGCAGGACCATGCGCATGAAGGGCGTGAACTGCTCGGCGCCGACCACGGTCAGCTTCGCGGCAAAGGCCTCGTCGGCTGCGGCGACCGTTTTCTCGACGATGTCCTCGTCGGTGATCGAATCGCTGGCCTCGACCGCGGCCTTCAGTGCCACCTCGAGCTGCCACTCGTCGCGCAGGGTCTTCTCTAGACCCACCAGATCCCACTGCTCCTCGAGGCTCTCGGCAGGCACGAAACTGTGCACGACGTCGGTCATCGTGCTCTTGCGCAGGTTGGTGATCTGCTCGTCGAGCGACGCCGCCTCGAGGATCTCGTTGCGCTGCTGGTAGATGACCTTGCGCTGGTCGTTCGAGACGTCGTCGTACTCGAGCAGCTGCTTGCGCATGTCGAAGTTGCGCGCCTCGACCTTGCGCTGGGCGCCTTCGATGCTGCGGGTCACGATGCCGGCCTCGATGGCTTCGCCTTCGGGCATCTTCAGGCGGTCCATGATCGCGCGTACGCGGTCGCCGGCGAAGATGCGCATCAGCGGGTCTTCCAGCGACAGGTAGAAGCGCGACTGGCCCGGGTCGCCCTGGCGGCCCGAGCGGCCGCGCAGCTGGTTGTCGATGCGCCGGCTCTCATGGCGCTCGGTGGCGATGATGCGCAGGCCGCCTTCGGCCTTGACCTTGTCGTGCAGACCCTGCCATTCATCGTGCAACTGCTGGGTACGGCGCGCCTTCTCGTCGGCAGCAACCGCTTCATCGGCCTCGATGAACTGGACCTGCTTCTCGACATTGCCGCCGAGCACGATGTCGGTGCCGCGGCCGGCCATGTTGGTCGCGATGGTCACGACACCGGGGCGCCCGGCCTGGGCCACGATCTCGGCCTCCTTGGCATGCTGCTTGGCGTTGAGCACCTGGTGCGGCAACTGGGCCTTCTCCAGCAGACCCGAGATCAGCTCGGAATTCTCGATCGATGTCGTGCCGACGAGGGTCGGCTGTCCGCGCGTGTGGCAATCGCGGATGTCCTCGATCACCGCGTCGTACTTCTCCTTGGCGGTCTTGTAGACCAGGTCGAGGTCATCCTTGCGGATCGTCGGCTTGTTCGGCGGGATGACCACCGTCTCCAGGCCGTAGATCTCCTGGAACTCGTAGGCTTCGGTGTCGGCCGTGCCGGTCATGCCGCCGAGCTTGGCGTACATGCGGAAGTAGTTCTGGAAGGTGATCGAAGCCAGGGTCTGGTTCTCGCTCTGGATCTGCACGCCTTCCTTGGCCTCGACCGCCTGGTGCAAGCCGTCGCTCCAGCGCCGTCCGGTCATCAGGCGCCCGGTGAACTCGTCGACGATCACGACTTCGCCGTTCTGCACCACGTAGTGCTGGTCGCGGTTGTACAGGTGCTTGGCTCGCAGCGCGGCATACACGTGGTGCATGAGCGTGATGTTGGCCGGGTCGTACAGGCTGGCACCTTCGGCCAGGAGTCCCGCTTCGCCGAGGATGCGCTCGGCGTTCTCGTGGCCCTGCTCGGTCAGGAAAACCTGATGGCCCTTTTCGTCGACGGTAAAGTCTCCGGGCTCGATCACGCCTTCGCCGGTACGCAGATCGAGTTCACCGATCTGCTTGGTCAGTTGCGGGATGACGGCATTGATACGCACGTACATCTCGGTGTGGTCTTCGGCCTGACCGCTGATGATCAGCGGCGTGCGGGCTTCGTCGATCAGGATCGAGTCCACCTCGTCGACGATGGCGAAGTTCAGGCCGCGCTGGGTGCGGTCGGCGACTTCGTAGACCATGTTGTCGCGCAGGATGTCGAAACCGAACTCGTTGTTCGTACCGTAGGTGACATCGGCGGCATAGGCGGCCTGCTTCTCCTCGCGCGACAGGCCGGGCACGTTGACGCCGACGCTCAGGCCGAGAAAGCTGTACAGCCGTCCCATCCATTCGGCATCGCGCCGGGCCAGGTAATCGTTGACGGTGACGACATGGACACCCTTGCCCGCGAGCGCATTCAGATAGACCGGCAGCGTGGCCATCAAGGTCTTGCCTTCGCCGGTGCGCATCTCGGCGATCTTGCCGTCGTGCAGGGCCATTCCGCCGATCAGCTGGACATCGAAGTGGCGCATCTTCAAGCTGCGCTTGCCGGCCTCGCGTACGGCGGCGAACGCCTCCGGAAGCAGATCTTCCAGCTTCGCGCCGCCCTCGCTGACGCGCTGGCGCCACTCGTCGGTCTTGGCGCGCAACGCGGCGTCGTCGAGGGCTTCGAAAACCGGCTCTAGCGCATTGATCTTCTGCACCACGGTGCGGTACTGCTTGAGCAGCCGATCGTTCCGGCTGCCGAAGATCGAGGTGAGGAGTTTGGGCAACATGCGGCGTTGGAGGTTTTTGTCGTCAGGCGAGGCCGCTGCGAGATGGGGCCGAATGGGCCCCGCTCAATAGGGGCGATGTGCGCCGGCGCGGTGCAAAACCTCACACGCGCAGCAAACGCGCAAAACGGCGGATTTTACCTGCCGTCAGCGCGACCGCCGCTCCCCCGCCAAGGCCTTCGGCTCACCCGCCCGCCCGGCCAGGAATCGCGCCGGGTTCTGGGGCACGCCCTCGACCAGCACCTCGAAGTGCAGGTGAGGGCCGGTCGAGCGCCCGCTGCTGCCGACCTGGGCGACCGGTTGGCCTCGCTTGACCAGGTCGCCGGTCTTGACCAGCACCTGCGAGGCATGGGCGTAGCGCGTCAGCAGTCCGTTGCCGTGGTCGATTTCGACCAGATTGCCGTAGGTCGCATGGCGATCGGTCGAAACGACCATGCCGCCGGCCGCAGCCACGATTTGCGTGCCGGTCTCCGCAGGGAAGTCCAGCCCGGTGTGTAGCGCCGGCAGGCCCGTGAACGGGTCGCTGCGAAAGCCGAAGCCGGAGCCCACGGGGCCGTTGACCGGCGCCGAGCTGGGAACCATCAACTGTGCCAGCCGGCCTTCGAGCAGGCGCGATTCGATCAGAGTGAACAGGTCGGTGGTCTGGTCGGTTCGCTCGTTGAGCTCGCCGACATGCGCGTTCAGGCCATCGAGGGACTGCAGGCGCCCGGCGCGACCATGGTCGGGGACAAAGGGCCCGCCCTGGCCACCACGCGTGGTGCCCGGCGCGGAGGCACCTGTGCCTGGCCTGATCAGGGGCTTGAATTCCTCGGCCTTGACCCCGGCCAGACCCGAGACGCGATCGCCAATCGCCTCGAGTTTGAGCAACTTGGCCTGCATCTCGCCGACCTTCTGAGCCATTGCGTCGAGGTTCTCCCGCAGGAAGCGGTCGCGCTGCGCGGCATCGTCGCGCGCCACCAACGTGAAGATCTGGCTGACCACAGGCCAGCCCTCCCGCGTGGCCTTCAAGAACACGAAGTGGTAGATCGCCCCGGACAGCAGGACCAGCACGACGACCAGTGCCATCAATGCGGCGCCGAACTGCAAACGGTTGAACTGCAGCACGCGCGAACGCGCCAAGCTGCCATGAGTGATCAGAATCTGCATCCGCCTAAACTCCTTGCCGTGGCAAGCAACAAATCGCCTTCATCATCCGTGCCGCTGGGGGTGCCACTGGCCCGTGCTTTGGATCAGAACGCCAGTCTGGCCGATCTGGCGCGGCGGCTGGCGCAGTCGAACGCACGTTACGCGGCCATTTGCGTGCACCTGCCACAAGGCATGCAGGCGCTTGTACGGCCGGGACCTGTCGATGACGAAGGTTGGTCGCTGCTGGCCTCCAACGCGGCGGTTGCCGCCAAGTTGCGCCACCTGCTGCCACGTTTTGTCGAAACGCTGCGCGAGCAGGGCTGGCCGGAACTGCCGATCCGCGTGCACATCCGCGCGCACTGATACTCCGGCTTGATTGTGGTGCCGACTATCCGAGTCGAACGGATGACCTTCCGCTTACAAGGCGGGTGCTCTACCAGCTGAGCTAAGTCGGCGCTAGCGGCGACGATTCTAGGCTGCTGCGGCTCACGGGACGTTACTTGATGCGCTTGAGCGAGGGACGCGCACCCCCCGGCGCCGGCTCGGGAGGCTCCGGCGGCTTGGCGTCCACCGAAGGCGGTGCGGGTGCGTCAACAGCGGTCAGGCGCGGCGCCGGGCGGGTGGCCGCGTCGCCCGCGGGCAGGACCGTCGGGCCCGCCGTGCTCACGCCGCCCGCAGCGCTGGGCACCGGAAAAGCCATCCCCTGACCGTTCTCGCGCGCGTAGATCGCCACCACATGGTCGATTGGCACCACGATCTCGCGCGCCGAGCCGCCGAATCGAGCCTTGAACTCGATCTGCTCGTTGCCGAGCTTGAGGCCGCTGGTGGCCTCGAACCCGACATTGAGCACGATCTCGTTGTTCTTCACGTACTCTTGCGGCACCTGCACGTTCGCGTCGACAAAGACTGCGATGTAGGGCGTGAAGCCGTTGTCGGTACACCAGTCGTGCAGTGCACGGATCAGGTAGGGCCGCGTGGACGTGCCCTGCCCTTCGGGAGCCGTCGGAACCGCCACGGCCTTACTTTCTCATCACCTTCTCGGACGGCGTGAGCGCCTCGATGTAGGCCGGGCGCGAGAAGATTCGCTCTGCGTACTTCAGCAGCGGCAGCGCATTCTTCGACAGGTCGATGCCGTAGTAGTCCAGACGCCACAGCAGCGGCGCGATCGCCACGTCCAGCATCGAGAAATCGTCGCCGAGCATGTACTTGTTCTTCAGGAAAATCGGCGCCAGCTGGGTCAGGCGGTCGCGGATCTGGCCGCGGGCCCTCTCGAGCTGCTTCTCGGTGCCCTTGATGCCATTGCGCGCTTCGAGGATGTTGACGTTGGCGAACAACTCCTTCTCGAAGTTGAACAGGAACAGGCGCACGCGTGCACGCGCCACCGGGTCCCCGGGCATCAGTTGCGGGTGCGGGAAGCGCTCGTCGATGTACTCGTTAATGATGTGGGACTCGTACAGGATCAGGTCACGCTCGACCAGGATCGGCACCTCGTTGTACGGGTTCATCAGCGCGATGTCTTCGGGCTTGGCGAAGAGGTCGACATCGCGGATCTCGAAGTCCATGCCCTTCTCGAACAGCACGAAGCGGCAGCGGTGCGAGTATGGGCAGGTCGTTCCGGAATAAAGCACCATCATGGTGAAGGGCTCCCTTGCTGGTGGTCAGGAATTGAAGGAAATCTGAGGGGTCTCAAAACACGAAGCGCAGTGGGCGCGGTCGTCGCACCCACTGCGCCGCGAATGCGGGCGGAACTACTTGATGTCTTTCCAGTACGCGGCGTTCAGGCGCCACGCGATCAGCGTGAAGATGGACAGGAAGATCAACACCCAGACGCCGAGCCGAACGCGCGACTGCTGTGCCGGCTCGCCCGCCCACTGCAGGAACGCCACGAGGTCGGCCACGGCCGCATCGTAGGCGCGCGGGTCGAGCGTGCCCGCCTTGACCACTTCCCAGCCGGCGAAGACGTCGACCTCGTGGCCGTGCTCCATCTTCTTCACATACGTCGGCTTGCGTTCGCCCTGCAGTTCCCACAGCACATGCGGCATGCCCACACTGGGAAAGGCCAGGTTGTTCCAGCCAGTGGGCTTGCTCTCGTCGCGGTAATAGGTGCGCAGGTAGGTGTAGAGGTAGTCGGCCCCGCTGCCTTGGCCGGCCGCCGAGCGCGAGCGTGCGATCACCGACAGGTCCGGTGGCGTCGCGCCGAACCATTCCTTCGCCTGCTTGGTGTCGAGTGCCACCTTCATTGTCTCGCCGACCTTGTCGGTGCCGAACAGCAGGTTGGCCTTGATCTCCTCAGTGGTCAGGCCGATCTCGGCCAGCCGGTTGTAGCGCAGGTAGGAGGCCGAGTGGCAATTGAGACAGTAGTTGACGAACAGCTTGGCGCCATGCTGCAGAGAGGCATGGTCGGTCACCTTCTCCACCGGGAACTTGTCCCAGGCCACGCCGCCACCGGCGGCCTGCGCAGCCCCGCCGACGACGCACAGCGCGACCAGGAGAGACTTCAGGATTTGTTTGATCATCTTGGTCGCCCTGTCAATGGGCATGGAACACCACGCGCTCGGGCACTGGCTTGAATTCACCCAGACGGCTCCACCAGGGCATCAGCAGGAAGAAACCGAAGTAGTAGACGGTACCGATCTGCGCCATGAGCGTCTTGCCGTCCGACACCGGCTCGATGCCAAGCCAGCCCAGGATCAGGAAGACCACCACGAAGACCGCGTAAACCACCTTGTGCCAGCCCGGACGGTAACGAATCGATTTGACCGGGCTGCGATCGAGCCAAGGCAGGACGAAGAGGATCATCACTGCAGCACCCATCACGACAACGCCCCAGAACTTGGCGTCGAAGGTCTTCAGCAGGACGATGGCGACGGCAGCAGCGATCACGACGCCGCCCTTCAGGACGCTCGACAAGCCCCCCTTCCACACCGCGATCAGCGCGCCCAGGGCCGCCAGCACGCAGAAGACGTTGACCATGGGGTCGGTGGTGGCCCGAAGCATCGAATAGTAGGGGGTGAAGTACCAGACCGGCGCAATGTGCGCCGGGGTCTTCAGCGGGTCGGCGGGGATAAAGTTGTTGTACTCGAGGAAGTAGCCGCCCATCTCAGGTGCGAAGAAGATGATCGCCGAGAAGATCATCAGGAACACCGACACGCCCACGATGTCGTGAACCGTGTAATAGGGATGGAAGGGGATGCCATCCAGCGGCTTGCCCGCGGCGTCCTTCTTCGCCTTGATCTCGATGCCATCGGGGTTGTTCGAGCCGACGTCGTGCAGCGCAAAAATGTGCGCCACGACCAGGCCCAGCAGCACCAGCGGAAGAGCGATCACGTGAAAGCTGAAGAAGCGGTTCAGCGTCGCGTCGCCGACCACGTAGTCGCCGCGGATCAGAAGCGCCAGATCGGGGCCGACGAAGGGGATCGCCGCGAACAGATTGATGATGACCTGCGCGCCCCAGTAACTCATCTGGCCCCATGGCAGCAGATAGCCCATGAAGGCTTCGCCCATGAGGCAGAGGAAGATCGCCACGCCGAAGATCCAGACCAGCTCGCGCGGCTTGCGGTAGCTGCCGTAAAGCAGGCCGCGGAACATGTGCAGGTAGACGACGACGAAGAACGCGCTCGCACCGGTGGAGTGCATGTAGCGCACCAGCCAGCCCCAAGGCACGTCGCGCATGATGTACTCGACCGAGGCGAAAGCCAGCGCCGCGTCGGGTTTGTAATGCATCACCAGGAAGATGCCGGTGACGATCTGGATCACCAGCACCAGCATCGCCAGCGAGCCGAAGAAGTACCAAAAGTTGAAGTTCTTCGGCGCGTAGTACTCGGACATGTGGACCCGGTACGCATCGAACGCGGTCGGGAAACGGTTCTGTGTCCAGAGCGTCAGCTTGTCGACGATCGACGCCCCCGCCGGCGCTTCCTTGAATTCAGCCATGTTGTTGTGCCTCGGCAGTCAGTTGAGCTTCAAGCCTTCTTGTCTTCGCCTATCAGAAGGCGACTGTCTGACAGGTACATGTAGGGCGGCACTTCGAGGTTGTCGGGTGCGGGCTTGTTCTTGTACACCCGACCGGCGAGATCGAAGGTCGAGCCGTGGCAGGGACAGAAAAAGCCGCCCTGCCAGTCGTCTGGCAACGAGGGCTGGGCACCGGCCTGCAACTTGGCCGTCGGCGAACAGCCCAAGTGGGAGCAGATGCCCACCGCGACCAGAATCTCTGGCTTGCGCGAACGGTACTCGTTGCGGGCGTACTCGGGGGTCAGTTCGTCAGGCTTGCGCTGGGATTGCGGATCGGCGACCTGCGAGTCGGTCTTCTTCAGGCCCTCGAGTTGCTCGGGCGTGCGCTTCAGGATCCATACCGGCTTGCCACGCCACTCCACAGTCTGCATCTCGCCCGGCTTCAAGGCGCTGATATCGACTTCCACCGCCGCACCGGCCGCCTTGGCGCGCTCGGAGGGCGAGAAACTCGCGACAAAGGGAACTGCGGTGGCCACGGTACCGACGGCTCCGGCACCGCAGGCGATGCCGATCCAGGTGCGACGGCCCGAATCGATGGCGTCATTGCTCATTCATTTCCTCGCAAGGGAGTCGACAGTCTGTGGGTCAACCCGAGATTCTAGCGGACAGCTTTGCCCGCCCCACCCCGCATTGACTTGGCCTGCGGCTCAGCAATACTGCGCGGCGCCGGGCGCTTGCAGCAGCACCTCGCACACACGCCACAACACAGGAGCGGGTCTGATGAGTTTCTCTAGCGAATTCAAAGCCTTTGCGATGAAGGGCAACGTCGTCGACCTGGCGGTCGGCGTCATCATCGGCGCAGCCTTCGGCAAGATCGTCGATTCGGTGGTCAAGGACCTGATCATGCCGATCGTCGGCAGGATCTTCGGCGGCCTCGACTTCTCCAACTACTTCATCGTGCTTGGCTCCCTGCCACCGGACTACAAGGGAGCGATGACTTACGAAGGCCTGTCAAAGGCCGGTGTGCCGCTGTTCGCGTATGGCAACTTCATCACGGTTGCGATCAATTTCGTGATCCTGGCCTTCATCATCTTCATCATGGTCAAGCAGATCAACCGGCTGAAGAGCGAAGCCCCTGCGGCACCCCCGGCAGCGGTCGCCGAAGACGTGTTGCTACTGCGCGAAATCCGTGATTCGTTGAAGAAGTAGGCGGCGGCCGGCCCGGGATTTGGCCCCATACTTTCAGTCGTTTTCGGCAACGCCCTGGGGCCCAAGCCAGCCCGCGCCGACACCTGCATCCGAACCCGCCGATGAATCCACCGCTGCCGCGACTGCCCGCCGCCCTCACCGCGGCGGCGCAGCGAATCAAGGTTACCGCCCGGGAGGCGGGGCAACGCTGTGTCGACGACCTCGGGGTCGCCGCCCTCAGCAGCGCCAACACCAGCGAGCGAGAAGACCTGCTGGCCGCGCAGTTCGAGCTCAACCGCAAGCAATCGGCCCTGGCGATGGCCTTCAACGAGCGCTTTGACGACAGCCTGGCCGCCGAGATGCGGCGCCGCGAAGGCAGCACGCGCATCAACACCCGCAGTTCGTCGTGGCAGTCGCTGACGCTCGTCGATGATCGCGAGGTCGAGATCCAGGTCAGCGCCGAGCGCTTCGCCTTGACGCTGCAGCGCGACTGCGAGTGGGAGCTGCGCGAACTCGACGCGCTGATGCACGGACTGCTGCACGACTCTCACAGCGAAATCGAGGCTCGCAACCCGCTGCGTCCCGAGGTCCTCGGCAAGGCGATGGTCGCCGCCTGCGACGCGGTCAGCGACAAGCCTTCGGTGCGCAAGGTGATGGCCGAGCAGATGGCGAAGACGCTCGCCAGCGTGATGTCCACCCTGTATGGCACGATCGTCGCGGAGTTGAAGGCGGCCGGCGTCAAACCGCCTGAAATGTCCGTGCGCAGCGTGCAGGGTCCGGGCAATGAACAGGGCCATGCCGCTAACACCGGCTACGACACCCTGGGCCGGCCGATCGGCGTCGACGCACCCGACACCGGCGCCGGGCGCCTGACTGGTGGCGCTGGCGCTGGGGGCGGGGGCGGCGGCGGTGGCAGCGGGCCCACCACCCGTAGCGGCGGGCCGAGCACGCGTTCAGGCCCGAGCACCGGCTCCGGTGGCCCGTCTTCGACGGCCACCATCGGCCAAGTCGACGGCGAGGTCATGAACCTGATCCGGCGCCTGGCGATGCTCGGCAATATCGCGGTCGATACCCAGATGGATACGGCCCAGAGCGGACGCAGCTCGGCCGTCGGCA
>DATDES010000129.1:0-5659 GCA_036522975.1 Burkholderiaceae bacterium
CGCTCGGCGCCAGCGCAGCGCATGCCAGGGCGCAAAACAGGGAGGCCAACAGGCGCAGTTTCAGCACGACGACTTCTCCATCAGGGGTCAAGGCTTGGGCAGCGTGCCAGACACGCCCTGCACGAACCAGTCCATCCGTGCGATCTCATTGTCGGCCAGGCTGCCGCTCGTCTGACGCACGCGGCCGCCCTGGTCGATCAGGCGGCCGACGAAGGGCCCCGCCTTGCCGGCCACCAGCAGCTTCTCGCGAGCCGCGAGTTCCTTCGCGACAGCCGGTGGCAGCCTCGGCGACAGCGCGACGAGGCGGACCATGCCGTCCTGCATGCCGCCCCACACCGGCCGCGCGCGCCAGGTGCCGGCGATCACGCTCTGCGCGACCCGGGTGTAGTACTCGCCCCAGTCGGCGGTCACGGCCGCGAGCTGCGCGTTCGGTGCGTGCGCGCGCATGTCGCTTTGGTAGGCGATCAGCCCGACCCCCTTTTCCTCGGCCACTTGCGGCACCGCCGCCGAGGCGCTGTGGTTGGTCAACACGTCGGCACCGGCATTGATCAGTGCCAGCGCCGCCTCGCGCTCCTTCGGTGGGTCGAACCAGTTGTTGAGCCACAGCACGCGCACCGTGGCCTTGGGGTTGGCGGCCCGCATGCCGAGGGCGAAGGCATTGATGCCCTGCACGACCTCGGGCAACGGGAAGCCTGCCACGTAGCCGGCGACGCCGCGCCGGCTGGTCTTGCCGGCCAGCCATCCAGCGAGCCAGCGGGCTTCGTAGATGCGCGCGTTGTAGGTGTTGAGGTTGGCGGCAGTTTTGTAGCCGCCTGCATGTTCGAAGCGCACCTCGGGGTGGTCGGCGGCGACGCGCAGCGCGGGCTCGAGGTAGCCGAAGCTGGTGGCGAAGATCAGGCGATGGCCCTGCTGCGCGAGGTCGCGCATCACGCGCTCGGCATCGGCGCCTTCGGGGACCGCCTCCACGAACCGGCTCGTCACCTGGTCGCCGAGCGCGCGCTGCATCTCCTGGCGGGCCAACTCATGCTGGTAGGTCCAGCCGGCCTGGCCGATCGGGCTCACGTAGACGAAGCCGACCCTGAGCGGCTCGGCCGCGCGGGCCGGACCGGCGATAGCTGCGAGCAGGAACATCGACACGAGCAGGCGCCCGCGGCTGAGGTTTTTTGACATGGTTGTCCTCGACATGGCCACCGGCAGGAAATTCCTGCGCCGCGGGTGACGCGCGGCGCGCATGCCGCGGATTGTAGGTAGCCCCAGGCTGGCCGGGGCTGCCGCTTGGCTTGCGCTGGCGCGCCGGCCCTCGAGCTAGCCCGCGCCGGCCTTCATACCCCACCCCGCCTCGCGCATGAAGAAGGCGTCCAGCCCCGCGATCCAACGAGCCTTGTCGACGGCCGGCACCAAGCTGGCCTCGAAGCTGTTTCGCGCCAGCGTGTAGGCCTCTCGCGCACCGAGGGCGGGGAGCGCAGCGAAGGTCTGCACGAAGTTGTCGTTGACGTAGCCGCCGAAGTAGGCCGGGTCGTCGCTGTTGACGGTCGCACACAGCCCATGCGCCAGCAGCTCGGGTAGCGGGTGCGCGGCGAGGGTCGGAACGACGCGCAGCTTGAGGTTGGACAGCGGGCACACCGTGAGCGGCACGCGCTCGTGCGCCAGGCGGCGCACCAGGGCCGGGCTCTCCAGGCAGCGCACGCCGTGGTCGATCCTCTCGACCTTCAGCGTGTCGAGCGCGCCCTCGATGTAGGCCGGCGGCCCCTCCTCGCCGGCGTGCGCGACGGCATGCAGGCCGAGCGCACGGGCGCGGGCGAAGACCTGGGCGAACTTCTCGGGCGGATGGCCACGTTCGCTCGAATCCAGACCAACGCCGATGAAGTGCTCGCGCCAGGGCAGCGCGGCCTTCAGCGTGTCGAGCGCGGCGTCTTCGCTCAGGTGGCGCAGGAAGCACAGGATCAGCTTCGCCGACAGCCCCCACTCGGCATGCGCGCGCTGGCAGGCGTGTGACAGGCCCAGGATCACGGCCTCGATCGGCAGGCCGCGCTCGGTGTGCGTCTGCGGGTCGAAGAAGATCTCGGTGTGCAGCACGCCGTCGGCGGCCGCGCGCTCGAGATAGGCCCAGGCGAGGTCGAAGAAGTCCTGCTCGGTGCGCAGCACCGCGGCGCCGGCGTAATAGATGTCCAGGAAGCTCTGCAGATCGCTGAACGCATAGGCCGCGCGCAACGTCTCGACCGACGGATAAGCCAGCGCGACGCCGTTGCGCGCCGCCAGCTTGAAGGTCAGCTCGGGTTCGAGCGAGCCTTCGATGTGGATGTGCAGCTCGGCCTTGGGCATCGTGCGCAGCACGGCCGGCAGGCGCTCGCGAGGGATGTGGTCGAAGTCAATCATCGGGTTCGAAGAAGCAAAAGGCCGCCGGGGCGAACCGCGGCGGCCTGGGCCTTCATGCGGGCGGCGCGACCTACTTCTTGTCGCCCGAGGGGACCTTGCCGTCGACGCCCTTGACGTAGAAGTTGATGCCGAGCATGAACTTGTCGTCTGGCATGGCGTCCTTCTCGACGACCGTCTTGCCGGACTGATCGACGACCGGGCCCTTCCAGGGGTGGAAGCTGCCGTCCTTGATGCCGGCCTTGGCGGCGTCGACCTTGGCCTTGACCTCGGCCGGCACCTTGTCGCTGATCGAGACCATGTCGATCGCGCCGGCCTTGACACCCCACCACGAGCTTTCACCGCCCTTCCACTTGCCATCGAGGGCGTCGGCGACGGCATTGATGTAGTACGGCGCCCAGTTGATCACCGCCGAGCCGAGGTGCGCCTCCTTCGCGTAGGCGCTCATGTCGCTGTCCCAGCCGAAGGCCAGCTTCTTGTTCTTCTCGGCGGTCTGAAGCACTGCGCTCGAGTCGGTGTTCTGGAACAGGATGTCGGCGCCGGCGTTGATCAGGCTCTGCGCCGCCTCGCCTTCCTTGGGCGGATCGAACCACTTGCCGATCCAGACCACCTTGGTCTTGATCTTCGGGTTCGTGCTCTGCGCCCCGAGGGTGAAGCTATTGATGTTGCGGATGACCTCCGGAATCGGGATCGAGCCGACGACGCCGAGCGTGTTGCTCTTGGTCATCGCGCCGGCGATGATGCCGGCCAGATATGCGCCTTCGTAGGTGCGGCTGTCGTAGGTGCGCATGTTCTCGGCCGTCTTGAAGCCGGTGGCATGCTCGAACTTGACGGCCTTCTCGTCGGCGGCGACCTTCATCATCGGGTCCATGTAGCCGAAGGTCGTGCCGAAGACCAGCTTGTTGCCCTCGCTGACCATCTGCCGGATCACGCGTTCGGCGTCGGCCGCCTCGGGCACGTTCTCGACGTAGCTGGTGACGACCCTGTCGCCGAACTGCTTTTCCACCGCCTTGCGGCCGGCGTCATGGGCGAACGTCCAGCCGGCGTCGCCGACCGGTCCGACGTAGGCGAACGCGATCTTCAGCGGCGCGGCCTTGGGCGCCGGCGCCGAGGCAGCCGGGGCGGAAGCGTCGGCCGCGGCGGCCGGTGTGGAAGGCGCGGCGGCCACGGGGACCGGCGCTTCTTCCTTCTTGCCGCAGCCGGTCAGGGCGACGGAGGCGATGGCAGCCCAGGCGGCGAGCCACAGGGCATTTCGCTTCTTCATGTCGATCATGGATGCTCCTCGAGGGGGATTTTGGTCAGCAGCGAGCCGCGATTATTGCCCGAGGACGATGCAAGCTTCATTCCCGCATCAGGGCCAGCGCGGCGGAATGGAACTCGCGCTGGTAAAGGACCCAGACGATGCCGGCCGTGCCGAGGGCGAAGGCCCAGGGCGAGAAGAGCCAGGCCGCTGCGGCGAACGCAAAGTAGTAGGCCCGCAGGCCGTCGTTGAAGGACTCGGCCGCCAGGCCGACGACACCGCCGGCGCGGTTGGCGAAACGCTCACGCGCACCTTCGCCGAGCGTGGCGAACTCGTCGCGCTCCGGCGCCGAGGCCAGCAGCAAGGCGCCGAAGCTGTACTGGCGCAGGCTCCAGGTGAAGCGGAAGAAGGCGTAGACGAACACCCCGGCCAGCAGCACGAGCTTGAAGTCGAGCACCAGCGAGGAGGTGCGCGCCGCGAACGGGATTTCTGCAACCAGCGAGTTGGCGTGCTCGCTGCTGCCGATCACCGCCATCAGGCCGCCGATGATCAGGATCGTGGTCGAGGCGAAGAAGCTCGGGCTGGTCGATAGGTTCTGCACCACCACGCCGTCGACCACGCGCACTTCGCGCTTGGTCGACTGCAACATCCACTGCCGCCGCACGCGGTTGCTGGCCGCGAGCAACGAAGGCTGAGTGGCGGCACGGCGCTTGGCGAATGCGGCATAGCCGATCCAGGCGGCGAAGTACCAGACCAGCGCGGCCCAGTCCCACCACGGCAGGACGGTCATCAGCTTGCTCAGCAACTCCATGCGCCGCACTGTAGCGCGGCGCTTTCCTTGCGTGCGCTCCCGGCAAGGAGCAACAACCGCAAGGGTCGCGCGTCCATGGCCTCAGGCAGAGACACGGCGTTGGTCAAGGCTCAGGCTGCCCGGGCCGAACGCGAACAACGTGAGCAGGCCGCCGACGACCGCCAGGTTCTTCATGAACATCAGCTGTTGCATCATCTGCTGGTCGGCCGGCATGGCCCAGTAGTTGTGGAACAGCACGCTGGCCATCAGCGTGAAGACGGCCAGGGCGAGCGCCGCCCAGCGCGCCTTCCAGCCGACGATCAGCAGCAGTGCGCCGCCGACTTCGAGGGCTGCCGTGCCGAAGGCGAGCAGCCCGGCCATCGGCAGACCCTTGCTCGCGATGTAGCCGGCCGTGCCGTCGAGGCCGGCAAACTTTGACAGGCCGGCGAGCAGGAACATCAGCGCCAGCAGGATGCGGGCGGTCAGGACGGGAATACCTTGGGTCTTCATGCGAGTTCTCCTTCGAGTTGACGGACAGGGACAGGGACGGGAATGGGGTTGTGGCGCGGCGCCAGCAGGGCCGCGACGGCGGCCACGCGCTGGCCGAACAGGCGGGCGGTTTCGATGTCGCCGGGGATCATTTCGTCGACCGACGCGTCCGACGGCGTGGATGTCATCAGGCCGGACGAGGAAGCGACGTAGTTGATGTCGTTGCGCGTCGCCGCCTTGCTGTTGGACGGCATCATGCCAGTGCCGACCCAGAGCATCGAGTGTTGCTGGCTGAAGGTAATCAGGTAGTGCAGGGTCGAGTGCTTGTCGCCGTTCATCGAAGCCGAGTTGGTGAACCCTGCGGCCAGCTTGTTCTTCCACTGCTGGCTGTACCAGGGCTTGCTCGACGCGTCGGCGAACTTCTTGAACTGCCAGCTCACACTGCCCATGTAGGTCGGCGAGCCGAAGATGATGGCGTCGGCCGCGGCCAGCTGCTCCCAGCCGCCCGCCGGCAGCTTGCCCTCGGCGTCGATGGCCAGCAGCCGGCCGCCGCTGCCCTTGGCCACGGCTTCGGCGATCTTTGTGGTGTGGCCGTAGCCACTGTGATAGACGATGACGATGTTCTTGCTCATGACATTCCTTGCAGTTTGAACCGTGGAGGCCCGGCTCAGCGGGCCAGGTCAAAAACGATGACTTCGGCGTCACGCCCGTGGTCGAGCACGAGGCGCGACTCGCCGTCCAGGCTTGCCCCGTCGCCGGCCTCGAGC
>DATDES010000130.1:0-12128 GCA_036522975.1 Burkholderiaceae bacterium
ATCAGATCGGCGGCGCCCGGGCCGGCGCCGATGAAGACGACCGGGTGGCTCACGTGCCCACCTTCTCGACCAGGAGCGCACCGCTGGTGCGATTCGACGTGGGATCGACCACGATGAGGGCGCCGCCGACACGGTTGTCGGCGTAGCGCTGCAGCGGCAGTGCCTGCTGCGTTTCGATGGTCACGCGGCCGATCTCGTTGACGTGGAGTTGGTGCGCGTCGGTCGGCGCCAGCGTGTGGATGTCGAGCACGTGCTCGATCGCGGCGATGCGACCCTGGACCCAGCGGTTGCCATGGCGCAGCCAGTACTTGCGGCCGATGGCGGCGGGCTCGGTGTCGAGCCAGGCCAGCGTGGCTTCGAAGCGTTGCGTCGCCAGCAGCGTGCCGGGCGCGGCGATCCAGTCGCCGCGCGATACGTCGAGTTGGCGGTCGAGCACCAGGCCGGCTGACTGGCCAGCCTCGGCGCCGGCGACGTCTTCACCGGCACGGCGCACGGCGGTGACGATCCCACGCTCGCCGCTCGGGAACACCTGGACGTCGTCGCCAGCCTGTACGCGTCCTTGCGCAATGCGGCCCCACAGGGTTCGTGGCTGGTGTCCGGTGCCATCGCCTTCCTTGGCGATGTACTGCAGCGGCACGGCGAGCGGGCCGTCGTGGCTTTCCTCGGTGGCCGGCAGTTGCTCGAGTACCTGCAGCAAAGACGGGCCGGCGTACCAGTGCTGCCAACCGTTGAGTTGGCCGGCGACCGGTTGAGTCACGTTGTCGCCGCGCAGGGCCGAGACCGGCACGATTGCGCCGGCATCGAGGCCAGCTTCAAGCGCAAAGGCATGCAGCGCCTCGCTCACCGCCGCGAAGGCCGCACCGGCGTCGTCGACGGCATCGAGCTTGTTGATCGCGAACACGATGTTCGGTACGCGCAGCAAATGCGCCAGCAGCGCATGGCGCCGGGTCTGCGCCAGTAGCGCGACGGGGCGGGTCTGCCAGTCAAGCTTGGTCACGTCGACCAGCACCACCGCGGCGTCGCTCCCGGCCGCGGCCGTCACCATGTTGCGTGTGTACTGCTCGTGGCCCGGCGCGTCGGCGATGATGAACTTGCGTGTGCGCGTCGCGAAATAGCGGAACGCAACGTCGATCGTGATGCCCTGTTCGCGCTCGGCCTCCAGGCCGTCGGTGAGCAGCGACAAGTCGATCGGGGCGCCGGCCGCGCGGCGCTCGAGCGCGTCGAGCTGATCGGCCAGGATCGCCCGGCTGTCGAACAGCAGGCGGCCGATCAGCGTGCTCTTGCCGTCGTCGACGCTGCCGGCGGTGAGGAAGCGAAGCGCGCGCGAGGTGGCTGGCCGCGAGGCGGATTTCAGGACCGCGCTCATCAGAAATACCCTTCCTTCTTGCGCCGCTCCATTGAGGCGTCGCTGGTGCGGTCGTCCATGCGCGTGGCGCCGCGTTCGCTGACCGTGACGGTGAGGGTTTCGGCGACGATCTCGGCCGCGCTGGTGGCATCGCTCTCGACCGGGCAGGTGCAGGTCATGTCGCCGACGGTGCGAAAGCGCACCTGGGCCGTTTCGATGGTTTCGCCGGCTTCGGGCGGCGTCACCGCAGTCACTGGTACCAACAGACCCTTGCGCCGGATCACCTCACGCCGATGCGCGAAGTAGAGGCCCGGCAGTGGAATGTTCTCGCGCGCGATGTAGAGCCAGACGTCGAGCTCGGTCCAGTTGCTGATCGGGAAGCTGCGGAAGTGTTCGCCCGGGCGGTGCCGGGTGTTGAACAGGGTCCAGAGCTCGGGACGCTGCTCCTTCGGCTGCCATTGGCCGAAGCTGTCGCGGTGGCTGAAGATGCGCTCCTTGGCGCGTGCCTTTTCTTCGTCGCGGCGAGCGCCGCCGATCAGGGCGTCGAAGCGATGCTCCTCGATCGCTTCGAGCAGCGCGACGGTCTGGTGGCCGTTGCGCGACTCGAGCGGATGCGCCAGGCGTACCGTGCCGCGGGCGATCGAATCATCGAGGTGGCCGACCACCAGGCGCTCGCCCATTTCGGCGACGCGCTGGTCACGGAACTCGATCACCTCGGGAAAATTGTGGCCGGTGTCGACGTGCAAGAGCGGGAAGGGCAGGCGGCCCTTGAATTCGTTGCCTTGCACGCGCTGTTTGAAGGCCTTCTCGGCCAGGCGCAGCACGACGCAGGAATCCTTGCCGCCCGAGAACAGCAGGGCGGGGCGCTCGAAGGTGGCGGCGACCTCGCGCAGGACGAAGATCGCTTCCTCCTCGAGGTGGTCGAGGTGATGCTGGTCGAGTTCGGGCAGAAGCTTGTCGATCGAAAGCGGGGCGTTCATGCGGCAACTCCTTCGGGCTTCTTCACGTGCAGGCCGCACTCCTTGGCCAACTCGTCTTCCCACCACCAGCGGCCGGCGCGGAAGTCCTCACCGAGCGAAATCGCGCGCGTGCACGGGGCGCAGCCGATGCTGGGGTAGAACTGGTCGTGCAGCGGGTTGTAGGGCACGTCGTTGACGGCGATGTAGTGCCAGACGTCTCCCCAGGTCCAGTCGGCCAGCGGATTGAGCTTCAGGCGGCCATTCGCCTCGCGCTCGGTGTAGGGCACGCCGGCGCGGCCGTCCGACTGCTCGCGGCGCAGGCCGGTGATCCAGGCGGTCTTGCCTTCGAGCAGCCGGCCCAGGGGCTCGAGCTTGCGCAGCGCGCAGCAGGCCTTGCGCAGCTCGATGCTCTGGTACATGGCTTTGTCGCCATGGCGCTCGACGAAGTGCACGACGGCCTCGCGCCGCGGCTGCATCGCCTGGACCTGCAGTCCGTAGTGCGACTCGATGCGGGAGAGCAGGGCCAGCGTCTCCGTGTGCAGCATGCCCGTCTCGAGCGTGCCGATCGTGATCGACAGATGCCCCTTGGCGATCAGGTCGGTGAGGATCATGTCCTCGGCGCCCAGGCTTGTGGCCTGCACGATGCGCGAGCCGTGTTCGGCCGCGGCCGAAGTCAGCACGGCGGTGGTGTGCGCGAGCTTTGCCTCGTAGCTGTCGCTCGGCCTTGCGTGCAGGTCGATGGCGCTCAAGCGGCAGCCCTCCGCGCGAACAGCGGCTGCGTCTCGTGCACATCGCCTTGGTAGTGGTCGGCGAAGAAGCGCAGCGCGCGCTGGCTCGACTCGAGGCTCTGGTCGGCGCGCAATTGGACGGCGTCGAAGCCGGTGCGGTGCAGCAGCGGCAGCATGTCGACCAGCACTTCGCCGGTGGCGCGCACTTCTCCACGGTAGCGCAAGCGGCTGCGCAGCAAGCGGGCTTGGCTGTACGCACGGCCGTCGACCCACTTCGGGAACTGCAGCGCGATCAACGCCAGTCGTGGCAGATCGGCCTCGAGGCTCTCGATGTCGACGTCATTGGGCACCACGACACCGGCGCGCATCGTTTGCGGCCATTGCTCGCGCACAGCATGCCACTGTTCGAGGGTCAGCAGGCGATCGATGCCTGACTCTGGCGTCGGCGTTGGGCCGTCTTCGTCGACCGCGGCTTGCCAGCGGTCGTTCTGGGGGTCGATGAACTTCATGAGCGCGGTCTCGGTTCCGGGTCAGGCGTGGGCCGCAGTGGCCAAGCGCACCTCGTCGGTCGCGGCGCGGAAGGGCGCCACACCCAGGCGCCGCACGCTGTCGATGAAGCGCTCGCCGGCGGCGCGGTCGCGGCGGTAAGTCGCGATCACGGCCTCGATCGCGTCGGCGATCTCGTCGGCCGCGAAGGACGGGCCGATCACCTTGCCAGGCACCGACGCACCGCTGGCCGTCGTGCCGTCGGAGCCGCCGAGCGAAACCTGGTACCACTCCTGGCCGTCCTTGTCGACGCCGAGGATCCCGATGTGGCCGCTGTGGTGGTGGCCGCAGGAGTTGATGCAGCCGCTGATGTGCAGGTCGATGTCGCCGATGTCGTACTGCTCGTCGAGGTCGGCGAAGCGCTCGGTGATCTGTTCGGCCACTGGAATGGAACGCGCATTGGCCAGCGCGCAGAAGTCGCCGCCCGGGCAGGCGATCATGTCGGTGATGAAGCCGATGTTCGGTGTGGCGAAGCTGGCTGCCTTGGCCGCTTGCCAGAGCGCAAACAGTTCGCTTTCATGCACCCAGGGCAAAAGCAGGTTCTGGTCGTGCGTGACGCGCAACTCACCGTGGCTGAACCGATCCGCGATCGCCGCGGCCTGTTCCATCTGCACGTCGGTCGCGTCGCCGGGCGCCTGCCCGGCGCGCTTCAGCGACAGGGTCACGGCGCGGTAGCCGGCAATCCGGTGGGCGTGCACGTTGCGCTCCCGCCAACGGGTGTAGGCGAGCGGCTCGCCTTGGCCGACACGGCTGTCGAATCCCCCAGGAGCGGCCTTGACGCCTGTCGGCAGCACGAAAGACGCCGAGACCCGATCGAGCTCGGCCTGCGTGATCAGGTGAGCACTGCCGTCGATGTCGCGCTCGAGGATCGCGTCGAACTCGGCGTTCACCGCGTCGAAGAACTTCTGCCCCTCGGCCTTGACCAGGATCTTGATGCGCGCCTTGTAGGCGTTGTCGCGCCGGCCGTAGCGGTTGTAGACGCGGACGATGGCCTCGATGTAGACGAGGATCTGCTGCCAGGGCACGAAGGCATTGATCAAGGAGGCGATCACCGGCGTGCGGCCCATGCCGCCGCCGACGAAAACCTTGAAGCCGACGGCGCCGGCAGCGTCCCTGACGAGGTGCAGACCGATGTCGTGCCAAAGGGTCGCGGCTCGGTCTTCGCTCGCCCCGGTGACGGCGATCTTGAACTTGCGCGGCAGGAACGCGAACTCCGGATGCAGCGTGCTCCACTGGCGCAGGATCTCGCAGTAGGGGCGCGGGTCGACGATCTCGTCAGGGGCGATGCCGGCCAGCGCATCGCAGGTGATGTTGCGTATGCAGTTGCCGCTGGTCTGGATGCCGTGCATGTCGACGGCGGCCAGCAGATCCATCACGTCGGCCGCCTGCGGCAGCGGGATCCAGTTGAACTGCAGGTTCTGCCGCGTCGTGAAGTGGCCGTAGCCGCGGTCGTACTTGCGCGCGATGACCGCGAGCTGGCGCAGTTGTGCGCTGTTCAGCTCGCCATACGGGACCGCGATGCGCAGCATCGGCGCGTGGCGCTGGACGTACCAACCGTTCTGCAGGCGCAGCGCGCGGAACTCGTCTTCGCCAAGGTCGCCTTTCAGGTTCCGCTCGAGTTGGTCGCGGAACTGCGCCGCGCGGGCATGCACGAACTGGCGGTCGAAGTCGGTGTAGGTATACATCAATGGGTCACTTTCAAACCTCGGGGCCGGCGAGCGACCTCTCCATCAGGGCTGGCGCCCACGGCAATGCCCAAGGTGACGGCGATCCAGTCCATGGCAGGACTCTAGAAAACCTTTATATATATGAGAAGAACAAAGAAGTGGATTGCTAATGCTTGTCCGGCATGAGGCTATGAGGCAAACAAAACAAAGCGGCCCGATGTCGCCATCGGGCCGCAAACGATACCGGACGGGTACCGAAGAGAGACAACCGCCGCGGGCCGAACCCGCGACACAAGGTCAGACGACCATTCGTCCCCGAAGTTCAGTCGACAAGGTCGACTTCGGTATCAGGCCGCGCGCTTGGCCTTGGTACCTTGCGTGGCCTTGACGGCGGTGCTGGTGACAGCCTGGAAGTTGGCTTCGGCGACGTCGGCGGCCTGCTTGGCGGCCTTCTGCACGCTCTCGAAGGCGTTGTTGGCGGCGGCGACGGCCGAGCGCACCAGGGCGACGGCATTCTCGGTGCCGGCCGGCGCGTTCTTCGAAGCGGTGTCGACCAGGGTGATGAACTTCTTCTGCGCGTCGGCCACTTGCGCTTCGACGGCCTTGGTCACTTCGGCATTCGTCTCGGCGGCGATGTCATAGACATGGCGGCTGTAGGCGGCAGCCTTTTCGGCGCTCGGCTGCAACAGGCTGGCCTGCAGGGACAGCAACTCCTGGGCATCCTTCACTGACAGGGCGGCGCGAGCGGTGTCGCCGGCTTCGCCGAGGGCGGTCTTCGCGACTTGAAGGTTCAGTTCGACGAGCTTCTCGACGCCTTCGAAGGCCTTGTTGGTCAGACCGAACAGGGTCTCGACGTTGGCTTTCTGGGCAGCGATCAGTTGTTCAGCGGTCAGCATGGAAATCTCCTGAGGGGTTGAGGGGGTCAACGATTGCTGCACTGCAGCATGGGCTCAATTGTAGGGGTCCACAGCGCGAATGCAAGCCCGAATTGTTGCAGCGCACAACAAGACCTAGAGGCTGCGGTCTAGAAGGCTGCACCGCGCGCACGCCGGCACAATCGCTCCCCGGATGCAAGCCTTCTACGCCGACCACTTCGTGCTGCCGCTGCCGGCAGGCCACAGCTTTCCGATGGCCAAGTACGCGCGCCTGCGCGCGCGGGTGCTCGTCGAGTGCCCTGCGATCACTCTCGCCGAAGCCCGGCCGGCCAGCGATGGCGAACTGGCGCTGGCGCACACCCCGCGCTATGTGAGCGCGGTGGCCGAAGGGCACCTCAGCGCCGCCGAGCAGCGCGAGATCGGTTTCCCCTGGTCGCAGCGCATGGCCGAGCGGGCTCGACGCTCGGTCGGGGCCACCATCGCCGCCGCGCGCGCAGCCCTGATCGATGGCCAAGGTGTGGCCGCCAACCTGGCCGGCGGCACCCACCATGCGCAGGCCGACAAGGGCAGCGGCTACTGCGTCTTCAACGATGTCGCCGTTCCCGCGCGACTGATGCAGGCCGAATGGCATCGCCAGCGGCGCCAACTCCTGCGGGTGGCGGTGATCGACCTCGACGTGCACCAGGGCAATGGCACCGCGGCGATCTTTCGCGACGACGACACGGTGTTCACGATGTCGCTGCATGGGGCCAAGAACTTCCCGCTGCGCAAGGAGCCGAGCGACCTCGACATCGAGTTACCCGACGGTTGCGCCGATGCAGCCTACCTCGAAGCCCTCGATGGCGCGCTCGCGGTCCTGTGGCAGCACCATGCCGCCGCGCTGCCAGGTCTGGTGTTCTACGTTGCCGGCGCCGATGCCCACGAGGGCGACCGGCTGGGCCGCCTGCGCTTGACGACGGCAGGCCTGGCCGAGCGCGACCGACGGGTCTTCACGGCCTGCCGCGAGCGTGGCGTGCCGATGGCCGTGAGCATGGCCGGCGGCTATGGCCGCAACATCGACGACACGGTGGCGGTGCACCTGCACACGCTGCAGGAAGCCTGCGCGTCCTGGCGCAGCGGCAACGAGATTCCGCAACTGCAAACCGCCTGAGTGACCATGACGCCTCCGAACACGCCCGAATCCACCGCCGCGGTCGATGCCGCCATCGTCTCGCGTCGCTCGGTGCGGGCCTTCCTGCCCACGCCGGTACCGCGACAAACCATCGAGGACATCCTGGCCCTCGCTTCGCGCGCCCCCTCGGGCGTGAACACGCAACCCTGGAAGGTGACGGTGCTGACCGGCCAGGCGAAGGACAGGCTGTCAGCTAGGATCCTCGCCGCGCACGACGCCAACGCCGCCGCAGGCTCGACCGGCGCCGATGTCGGTGAGTACGACTACTACCCGACCGAATGGATCTCGCCCTATGTCGATCGCCGGCGCAAGATCGGTTGGGACCTGTACGGTCTGCTGGGCATCACTAAGGGAGACAAGGCCCGGATGCACGCCCAGCATGGTCGCAACTACGCCTTCTTCGGTGCGCCGGTCGGCATGATCTTCACGATCGACCGGATCCTGCGCCAGGGCAGCTGGATCGACTACGGCATGTTCTTGCAGAACGTCATGACCGCCGCGCGCGGGCGGGGTCTCGATACCTGCCCGCAGGCGGCCTTCATCGGCTTCCACCAGATCATCGCCGAGTACCTGGCACTGCCGGCCGGCGAGATGGTGGTCTGCGGCATGGCGCTGGGTCACGCCGACGACAGCGCGCCCGAGAACCGTCTCAGCACCGAGCGTGAACCGGTGGCGTCGTTCGCGCGCTTCATCGAGTGAAACCCGTGGCCCAACCTTGTTGCCCGAACCGTCCCGACCCATGGAGCGCCTGCCGATGAAACCACCCGTCCTCGTGGCCCGCCACATCTTTCCGCAAGTGATCGAGCACCTCGGCCGCCACTTCGACGTCGAGGCCAACGGACAGCCGGTCGACTGGTCGCGCGACGAACTCATCCGCCGCCTGCAGGGCAAGGTCGGCGCCTTCGTGTCATCGACCGAGCCGATCGATGCGGCCCTGCTCGACGCCTGCCCGGGCCTGCGCGCGTTGTGCTGCATGTCCGTCGGCTACAACAACATCGACGTGGCGGCCTGCACCGCGCGCGGCATCGTCGTCACCAACGCGCCGGACGTGTTGACCGACACCACTGCAGACTTCGGTTTTGGGCTGATGATGGCCACGGCGCGGCGGATCACCGAGAGCGAACATTTCCTGCGCGCCGGGCGCTGGGAGCGCTGGGCCTACGACATGTTCGTCGGCGCCGATGTGCATGGCGCGACCATGGGCATCCTCGGCATGGGGCGCATCGGCCAGGCCATCGCCAGGCGCGGCGCGCTGGGCTTCGACATGAAGGTGATCTATCACAACCGCAGCCGCCTGGCCCCCGAACTCGAGGCGCCGCTCGGCGCACGCTGGGTCGAGAAGGCCGAGCTGCTGCGCGAAGCCGACCACCTGGTCATCGTCGTGCCGTACTCGCCGTCGAGCCACCATGCGATCGGGGCGGCCGAGTTGGCACTCATGAAGCCCGGCTCCACGCTGACCAACATCGCGCGCGGGGGTGTGGTCGATGACACCGCGCTCGCGCAGGCCCTGGCCGAGCGCCGCATCGCCGCCGCCGGCCTCGACGTGTTCGAAGACGAGCCCCGAGTCCATCCTGCCCTGCTGGCGCTGCCCAACGTCGTGCTGACGCCGCACATCGCCAGCGCGACTGCGTCCACGCGCCTGAAGATGGCGATGCTGGCTGCCGACAACCTGATCGCTGTGCTCGGCGGCAAGCCGCCGTTGACGCCGGTCAATCCCGATGTCCTGCGGGCGCCCTGAGCAGCACCGAAGGGTGATCGGCGGAAAGCTCAGGCCGCGTCTGAAACTTTTCGGCCATGCTGAGACCATTGGCGCCAGGACTGAATCGCGCCTGCGCGCAGTTATCCTCGACAAAAGCCTCGAGGAGACATCGACCATGTTCCGAACCGCCATCGCCGGCAGCTTGCCCAAACCCGCCTGGCTCGCCGAGACGCACAAGCTCTGGCCGCAGTGGCGCAGCGCCGGCGCAGAGCTCGCTGAAGCCAAGCGCGATGCGACCCTGCTCTGGATCAAGGCCCAGGAAGACGCCGGCTTGGCGGTTATCGGCGACGGGGAGCAGTCGCGCCAGCATTTCGTGCACGGCTTCCTCGAGCGCGTGGCCGGGATCGACTTCGAGCACAAGGTCGAGATGGGCATCCGCGGCGACCGCTACAAGGCGATGGTGCCGCAGGTGGTCGGACCCCTGACGCTGAAGGGCCGCGTGCACGAGACCGAAGCCCGCCTGCTGCGCGCGCACACCCAGCGCCTGACCAAGTTCACGCTGCCAGGGCCGATGACGATTGTCGACACTGTCGCCGACCGCTTGTACGGCGACCGCGTGAAGATGGCCTTTGCTTTCGCCGACCTTCTCAACCAGGAGGCCAGGGCGCTGCAGGCCGACGGCATCGACATCGTCCAGTTCGACGAGCCGGCGTTCAATGTCTTTCTCGACGAGGCCGCCGATTGGGGTGTGAAGGCACTCGAACGTGCGGCCGAAGGCCTGACGTGCAAGACCGCGGTGCACATCTGCTACGGCTACGGCATCGAGGCCAACCTGCAGTGGAAGGCCACGCTGGGCGAGCAGTGGCGCCAGTACGAGAAGATCTTCCCGGCGCTGGCGAAAAGCCGCATCGACCAAGTCAGCCTGGAGTGCCTGCACTCCCATGTGCCGATCGAAATGATTGCGCTCCTCGACGGCAAGGAGGTGATGGTCGGCGTGATCGACGTGGCCAGCGACGCCATCGAGACGCCGGAAGAAGTCGCCGACACGATCGGCCGTGCCCTGCAGCATGTGCGCCGCGACCGGCTCATCGCCTGCACCAACTGCGGCTTGGCGCCGATGGACCGACATGTCGCCGAAGCCAAGCTGCGCGCGCTGGCGGCCGGCGCAGCGCTGGCCGATCGGCGTCTGGGCTCGTGAACGGCGCGCTGCTGGCGCCGCCGCTCGTCGCGGCGGACGCTATCGACGCCGCATTGCGCGAGCGCGGTCATGCGGTGCTCGATGCCGCCGGCCTGCTGGATTCAATCGCTGCCCGATCCGATGCCTTTGCGGCGTGGCCTTCCTACTGGAACCGCTTGCCGCCCGACCAGCATCTGCGCGATGGCGGGCGTTACCGTCAACGCCGCCACGGCTCCTTCATCGTCGATAGCGACGCGGTACGCGCCGTGCCGCACCGCGCACACTGGCAATCGCTCGAGTACAACGCACTGCACGGTGGCATCGAGCGCTGGTTCGAGCCGCTCGAGCCGGCCTTGGCGACCGAACCTTTGTGGTCTCGGCTGCTGCTCTGGCTGGCCACGCGCGCCTCGGCCTTGCGCGGCGCGCAGCCGTGGTTCGTCGAAGCCCATCCGTTCCGTATCGACACCGAAGGTGGCATCGGCCGTCCCACGCCCGAGGGCGCGCACCGCGATGGCGTCGACCTGGTCGCGGTGATCCTGGTCGCACGTGCAGGGGTCAAGGGGGGTGAGACGCGGGTCTTCGACGCCGCCGGCCCGAACGGGCTGCGCTTCACGATGAGCCAGCCATGGACCACGCTGCTGCTCGACGATGCGCGCGTGATCCACGAGACGACGCCGATCCAGCCGCTCGACGGCACGCAGCGCGGCCATCGGGACACCCTGGTCGTCACCCTGCGCGCAGGGGGCTTTCAGGGGCCGGGCTCGGTCTGAGTCGGCGTGCCGCAGTCCGGCACGCCGCTGTGCGGCTCAGCGCACCGGCCGGATCGAGTTGGCGACGAGGTAGCTCGCCATCTGCCGCCCCAAAGCGTCGCTCGCTTCGAGCGAGCTGCGAAAGTGGATGCCGCCCCAGACGCGCACATTGCGCGTTTCCTCGACAATGGCCGCGAAGTTGTCGAACGACCGGGTCACCTTGGGGTCGGCGTTGTCGGTGACCACGAGGCGGGGGCTGGGGCCTGCGCCGAGCACCGACTCGAGCACCACCGTCGAGACGCTGCCGAAGATCGCCGCCTGAGAGGGGTACTCCGGATGCAAAGGCGTCGCGTTGAGTGGCGTCCAGCCGGCGTCGCGCTCCGTGGCGTCGTTGCCGTCCTGGTCGCCATTGCGGATTGCGGTGATCGGCCGCCAGGTGTTGTAGTGGAACTTGGCGTCCCAGTCGACGATGAAGGAGTTGGCGGCGGCCATTGATAGCAAGGCGAACAGGCGCGCGTTGTCCGCCAGGTTGAGCCCCTTGGCGGCGCCAAGCTGGCGTGCCGCCTCGAACCAGACCGAACCCAGATTTGGCTGCGACCAGAACCTGACCGCCTCGGTCTGCTGTGCCGTGCGTCGCGTGCTCCGCGCGCCGCCCAGTTCTTTCGTTTCGTTGTAGTCGCGGGCGTAGGCGGCGCTGGTCAATGCGGGCGGTGGCCCGGGCCGGAACTGGTCGGCTCGTGCAAATCCCCAGGGCTTCGCGCGGGCGTATTCGGCGAACAAGGGTGGTGCGGTCGGAATCCAGGTGCCCGGCGTCGTCACCGGCCGGTAGGTGTCTGCCGCGTTGGTCGCATCGTCGGCGCGCTCGGTGAGTGCGGCGGCGGCGGCTTGACCGCCGATGTCCACGCCTGCACTCTTGCCGGGGCCGTCCGCCACGGGGCCAAGTGCCGCCAGGTAGGCCGCGTCGACCTTCGCCTTCTGGGTTGGCGCCACCACGACCAGCACCCCGCGCGCCGCTGCCACGGCTGCGACCTCTGCCGATGCGCTTGGGTTGATGGTCACGCTGAGGGCGTGGCGCGTGTAGCGGTTCTGCACGGTGTTGACCGCATCCGACATCGCCACATGCATGATCGCCAGGGCGCGGATCGCGGGGTTGCCGCCGATGTTGGCGGCCTTGAAGGTGTCGAAGGCGATCACGTTCCAGTCGGTCACCGC
>DATDES010000131.1:0-3204 GCA_036522975.1 Burkholderiaceae bacterium
ACCGATCTTCGACGCTTTCGCGTCTTCACCCAGGAAGCCATGACCCAAGACATGTCGATCTTCTCGCTCGTGCTGCATGCGAGCTTCGTGGTTCAGCTGGTGATGGCCGGGCTGCTGATCGTGTCGCTGATCAGCTGGACGGTGATCTTCGGCAAGGTCTTCGGTCTGAAGCAGGTGCGGGTGGGCAACGACGACTTCGAACGCGACTTCTGGTCCGGCCGCAACCTGTCGGAGCTGTACCAGGCGGCCAGCGGCAAGCCCGCCACCCAACGCACGGCGCCGATCGAGCGCATCTTCGCCAGCGGCATGCGCGAGTTCCTCAAGCTGCGCGAGAAGAAGCACGATGCCGGGGCCCAGCTCGACGGCGCGCGCCGCGCGATGCGGGCGAGCTTCCAGCGCGAGCTCGACGTCATTGAGAGCCACCTCAGCTTCCTTGGCTCGGTCGGCTCGGTCAGCCCCTACGTCGGCCTGTTCGGCACCGTCTGGGGGATCATGCATGCCTTCGTCGGCCTGGCCAACCTGCAGCAGGTGACGCTCGCGACCGTGGCCCCCGGCATCGCCGAGGCGCTGGTGGCCACCGCGATCGGCCTGTTTGCGGCGATCCCTGCAGTGATCGCCTACAACCGCTTCGCCCGCGACATCGACCGCATCGCGATCCAGCTGGAGACCTTCATCGAGGAGTTCTCCAACATCCTGCAGCGCAACTCGGGGCAAGCCTGATGGCCCAGGTGATGGCCCGGGGCGGCACGCGCCGCCGGCGCACGATGAACGAGATCAACATGGTCCCGTTCATCGACGTGATGCTGGTGCTGCTGATCATCTTCATGGTCACCGCGCCCTTGATCACGACGGGTGTGGTCGATCTGCCCAGCGTGGGTTTGTCCAAGGCGCGGCCGCAGAGCGTGGTCGAGGTCATCGTCGGTGGCGATGAGAAGCTGCGCCTGAAGACCGACGGCAAGTCCGACCCCGTGCCGCTGACCTTGCCGCAACTGGCGGCGCGGGTGAAGCAGGCACAGAATGGCGACGCGCAGACGCCGGTGGTGATTTCAGCGGACCGCAGCGTGAAGTACGAGGCCGTCGTGCGTGTGATGGACAGCCTGCAGAAGGCCGGCGTGCAGCGCGTGGGCCTGTCGGTGAAACAGGGTTCGTGATGCAGATGGCCAGCGCCGGCAATGGCCCCGACCCGCTGCGGCCGCAACGCCCGGTGGGCCTGGGGCGCGGCGCCATGCTGGCGTTGGTGGTACACGTCGGGCTGTTGCTCGCGCTGGCGCTGGGCGTGAGTTGGCGCGCGAGCGAGCCGACGGGGGCGACGGCCGAGTTGTGGGCCGCCGTGCCCGAGTTCGCCGCGCCCGCCGAGGTGGCGCCGCCGCCACGGCCCGAGCCGCCGCCAGCGCCGGTGTCGCGGGTGGTGCAGCCCGAACCGAAACCCGAGCCGGCACCGTCGCGCGACGCCGAGATCGCGATCGAGAAGGCGAAGCTGCAGAAGGAAGCCCTTGAGCGCCAGGAGCGTGAGCGCAAGGAGGCGCTCGAACGCGAGAAGGCGCGCGAGCGCGAAGCGAAGGCCGAGGCCGAGAAGAAGCGCCAGCAGGCGCAACAGGAAGAGCAGCGCAAGAAGCTCGCCGAAGAGAAAGCCGAGAAGGCTGAGGCCGAACGGCAGGAAAAGCTGCGCCAGGAGAACTTGAAGCGCATGCTCGGCCAAGCCGGCGCCACGGGAGCGCCGCAGTCCACCGGCAGCGCGCAGCGCGACGCCGGGCCGTCGGCGAATTACGCGGGCCGCATCATTGCGCGTGTCCGACCGAACATCTTGCTAACCGAACCCGTGCCCGCAGCCATCTCAGCTGAAGTTGAGGTGCGAGCGGCACCAGACGGCACGATCGTCGGCAGGCGCCTCGTGAAACCGAGTGGCAATGCCATATGGGACGACGCCGTGCTGCGCGCGATCGACCGCACCGAGGCCCTGCCGCGCGACGTCGACGGCCGCGTGCCTTCACCGATGACGCTGATCTTCAAGCCGACTTAGGTTTCGGCACGCGCCCGAGCAGGTAGAACTCGTCGTTCGGCCGCAGCGAGATCAGGTTCGCCATCCGGTTGGACAGGCCGAACAAGGCGGTGATCGCGCCGATGTCCCAGATGTCCTCGTCCGAAAAGCCCTGCGCGCGCAGCGCCGCGAAGTCGGCCTCGACGATGTGCGCCGAATCCTGGCTGATCTTCAGCGCGAAGGCGAGCATCGCTCCCTGGCGTTCGCTGATGTCGGCCTTGAGGTAGTTGGTCGCGACCTGGTCGGCGATCTGCGGCTGTTTGGCATAAACGCGCAGGATCGCGCCGTGCGCGACAACGCAGTACAGGCAGTTGTTCGCGCCGGAGGTCGCGACGATGATCATTTCGCGCTCGGCCTTGGTGAGGCCGCTGTCTTCCTTCAGCAGCAGCGCGTCGTGCCAGGCGAAGAAGGCGCGAGCCTCCTCGGGGCGGTGCGAGAACGCGAGGAAGACGTTGGGCACGAACCCCGCCTTGGCCTGTACGTCGAGGATCCGCGTGCGCAGATCCTCCGGCAGGTCCTTGAGGTCCGGTACTGGCCAGCGGGAGATAGGGTGTCGATGCGGCATGACTCAAGTTCTGAATTGCATTGCATGCAGGCGCGCATACAGGCCGCCGTGCGCGAGCAGTTCGGCGTGGCTGCCCTGCTCAACGATGCGCCCGCGATCCATCGCCACGACGCGGTCGGCGTGTTCGATGGTCGACAGGCGGTGCGCGATGACCAGGGTCGTGCGGCCCTGCATCAGCACCTCCAGCGCGTCCTGCACCGCGCGCTCGCTTTCGCTGTCCAGCGCCGAGGTGGCTTCGTCGAGGATCAAGACCGGCGCGTCCTTGTAGATCGCGCGGGCGATCGCCAGGCGCTGGCGCTGGCCGCCGGAGAGCTGGCTGGCGTTGTGACCGAGCACGGTGTCCAGGCCCTGCGGCAGGCCCAGGGCGAACTCCAGCAGGTTGGCGCTGCGCAGGGCCGCGTGCACGCGCTCAGCGTCGATCACGTCGCCGAGCGCGACGTTGGCGGCCACCGTGTCGTTGAACAGCACCACATCCTGGCTGACCAGGGCGAACTGGCGCCGCAGCACGTCGATGCGCCATTCGCGCAGCGGCACGCCGTCGAGCAACACCTCGCCGAGCGTGGGCTCCAGGAAGCGCGACAGCAGGTTCACCAGCGAGGTC
>DATDES010000132.1:0-2957 GCA_036522975.1 Burkholderiaceae bacterium
ATGGCCGCCGACGACAAGCGCGGTGTGGTGCGGCCCGATGGCCTTCATTGGCAGATCGAGAACCTGTCGGTTCACGACGGCTCACTATTTCCGACCAGCATCGGCGCCAACCCCCAGTTGTCGATTTACGGCCTGGTCAACAAGCTGGCGACGCAACTCGCCAAACGCCTGGCCGGGCGCGAGGTCAGCCTCGTGGCCTGATGCTCGCGCGACTGCAACAGATCACCACCCTGGGCCTGCTGGCGCTGGCCGCCTTGTGGGGTACGCTCGCTTGGCGCGCCGGGCATGCCGCCTGGGCGCTGGGTGGTGCGCTGCTGATCGTTTTCGGCTATGCCTTGGTACTGGCCATCGAGTTCGTGCTGCTGCGTGCAGTGCATGCCGACGACCCCGCTCCGCGCGCCACGATCGCTCAGCTGGTGCGTGCCTGGCTGGGAGAAGTCGGGTCGGCGCCATTGGTGTTTTGTTGGCGCCAGCCCTTCTTCAGCCAGCGCTGGCCCGACCACCTGCCCGCCGGCGCCGGCGGCCGGCGCGGTGTGCTTCTGGTGCACGGCTTCGTCTGCAACCGCGGCATCTGGAACGCCTGGCTCGAACGGCTGCGCGCCCGCGACGTGCCTTGCATCGCGGTGAATCTCGAGCCGGTGTTCGGCTCGATCGACGACTACGCAAGGGCCATCGACGCTGGCGTCCAGCAACTTCGACAGGCCACTGGCATGGCACCGCTGATCGTGGCGCACAGCATGGGCGGCTTGGCGGTGCGCCATTGGTGGGCCGAGCGCGAGGACGCCTGCGTTCACCATGTCATCACCATCGGCACGCCGCACCAGGGCACGTGGCTCGCTCGCTTCGCCATGTCACCGAACGGGCACCAGATGCAGCGCCACTCGCCTTGGCTGCAGAGCCTGGCCGCTCGCGAGCCGGCCGTGCGCACGGCGCAATTCACCTGCTTCTACGGCCACTGCGACAACATTGTCTTCCCGCCCTCGACGGCCACGCTGATAGGGGGCGACAACCGGCATCTGCCCGGGGTGGCGCACGTGCACATGACCGGCCGTCCGGAGCCCTGGGAAGAAGCCTTGCGCCGCCTCAGCTGAACGTGCGTTCGCCGGACAGCACCGTGTCGGCCTCGATCTCACCCTCGACCGCGATCCGTTCGCGCACCGCGCGGTAGATCGGCGTGAAGTCGGGCGCGGTCGCCGCGAACAACTGATCGAAGGACTCGATGACGAAGTAGCTGGCCTGGTAGCTGTCGATCTTGTACCTGGTGCGCATCAGGCGCTTCAGGTCGAAGGCGATTCGCTGCGGCGCGGGGCTGGTGATGCTGTGGCGCAGCTCGCCGGCGGAAGACAAGATGCCGGCGCCGTAGGCGCGCAGTCCGGCCGGGGTTGCGATCAGGCCGAATTCGACCGTGTACCAGTACAGCCTCGCGAGCAACTCGCAGGCGTCGAGCCGGCTGGCTTTCAGCCCGCCGGCGCCATACGCCTGCATGTAGTCGGCGAAGACCGGATTGAAGAGCAGCGGCACATGGCCGAATAAGTCATGGAACACGTCGGGTTCGACGATGTAGTCGAACTCCTCGGGCTTGCGCAGCCAATCGGTGACCGGGAACTTGCGTGCAGCCAGCAGGGCGAAGAAGGCCTCCTCTGGGATCAGTCCCGGCACGCTAACCACCTGCCAGCCCGTGGCCTTGATCAAGCGCTCGGAGATGTCGTCGAAGTGTGGGATACGGTCGGGTTCGCCCAGCTCGCGCACCGCGGCAATGAACTCGTCGCAGGCCAATCCCGGTAGCTGCTGCACTTGCCGCGCGTACAGGCGGCGGTAGGTGTCGTGGTCGGCCGCGGTGTACTGCGCGTAGTCCTGTTCGCAGGTGTAGTCGGGCCGGGCGCGCGCATAGTCGCCGCGCGGCGGACGTTCGCCGGTCCCGTAGGTGACTGGCGCCACACCCTGGTTGACCGTCTTGCCAAGGCTCATGTCTGGGTCAGCACGCCGCGCCGCATCTGGTCGAGTTCGATGCTCTCGAACAGGGCCTTGAAGTTGCCTTCGCCGAAGCCTTGGTCGCCCTTCCTCTGGATGAACTCGAAAAAGATTGGGCCGAGCTGGTTCTCGGAAAAGATCTGCAGCAACAACTCGCCGGCCTTGCCGTCAATCAGGATTTTGCGCTTGTGCAACTCGTCCACACTCTCGCCGTGGCCTGGAATGCGCTTGTCCACCAGCTCGTAATAGGTGTCGATGGTGTCGAGCAGCTTGACGCCGCTGGCTCGCATCGCATCGACGGTGGCCGGCAGGTCGCGCGATCCGAGCGCGATGTGCTGAATGCCTTCGCCGTGGTACTTGTCCAGGTACTCCTGGATCTGGCCGGCTTTCTCGTTGCCCTCTTCGTTGATCGGGATGCGGATCTTGCCGCAGGGGCTGGTCATGGCCTTGCTCTTGACGCCCGTGACCTGGCCCTCGATGTCGAAGTAGCGGATCTCGCGGAAGTTGAACAGGCGCTCGTAGAAGTCGGCCCACTCCTTGAGGCGGCCGCGGTGCACGTTGTGCGTGAGATGGTCGATGTAGGTGAGGCCGTGGCCCTCGGGTGCCAGCGCCTCGACGGCGGCCAGGCCCGGCAGCGCCTCGAAGTCGACATCGTAGAAGCCGATGTTCCCGATGTCGCCGGGCGCAGCGCCGTTCTTGCCGCGCCAGCGGTCGACGAAGTAGATCAGGCTGTCGCCGATGCCCTTGATCGCCGGGATGTTCAGTTCGCCCGGGCCGGCACTGCCGGCGTAGCCCCAGGCGCCCAGGTCTTTCGCGCGTTCATAGGCCTTGCGCGCATCTTGCATGCGGAAGGCGATGGCGCAGATGCTCGGCCCGTGCAGGCGCGCGAAGCGCTGCGCGAACGAATCGGGCTCGGCGTTGACGATGAAGTTGATGCCGCCCTGGCGGTACAGCATGACGTTCTTGTGGCGGTGGCGGGCGATGCG
>DATDES010000133.1:0-9056 GCA_036522975.1 Burkholderiaceae bacterium
ACGACTGCGGCGAGGCCCTGCCTTCCGACGTCAGCGAACTCGCCGCGGTCGGCCTGACGGCGGTTCCCTCGCACAGCGTTGCGCCACCACGCATCCAGGAAGCGCCGGTGGCCTTTGAGTGCGTGCTGCACGAGAAGCTCGAGACCGTCAGCCGCTATGTCTTCATTGGCCGCATCGTCCGGTTGGCCGCCCGCGCCGGCCTGATCGACACCGAGGCCTGGCGCGTGAACCTGCGCGACTACCACCCGGTGGCCCGCTTCGGCGCGAGTTTCTACACCCGCACCAGCGACCGCTTCTCGCTGTCCGACGCAAGCGCCCAGCGGGCGCCGACCTCCACCAGCATCGACGAGATTTGAGTTCCGTGGCGGCCGTGCGCTGCCCGGGCCGAGCATGGGATGTCGATTCTCAGCACGCCTGATCGTCGTCATGATGCAGGCTCCGAACGAGGCGCTTGCCAGTCCCGCCTCCGATCACCGACCCGACCGCTAGGAGCCCCACCATGTCCGACCGCACTGTTCGCCTCCAACGCGTGCTTCGCACCAAGCCCGAGAAGGTCTATCGCGCCTTTCTCGAGGCGGATGCCCTGGCCAAATGGCTGCCGCCTTACGGCTTTACCTGCAAGGTGCAGCAGATGGATGCGCGGGTCGGGGGCACGTTCCGCATGTCCTTCCACAACTACTCGACCGGCAATGGCCACTCGTTCGGCGGGGAGTACCTCGAACTGGTGCCGAACGAAGTGGTTCGTTACACCGACAAGTTCGATGACCCGAACCTGCCCGGCGTGATGGAGGTGACAGTGTCGCTCAAGCCGGTCCTCTGCGGTACCGAGCTGAACATCACCCAGGCCGGCATCCCCGAGTCCATTCCACTCGAGATGTGCTACCTCGGCTGGCAGGAGTCGCTGGTGCAATTGGCGGCGCTCGTCGAACCCGACATCCCGGGTTGACCGAGACACCTCCAGAGTGTGACGACAGTTGCGAGCGGAGCCCTACGAGCGGCGGCAGTTCAGCCGATCTCTTGACCTGAGGCCGCGTGCCCGCAGCGTGCGCCTCCGCTTCAGGCGGCGATATCGAATCGGTCGAGGTTCATCACCTTGGCCCACGCCGCCCCGAAGTCCTCGACGAACCTGGACTGCGCGTCCGCGCTGCCGTAGACCTCGGCAATGGCGCGCAGCTGCGCGTTCGAACCGAACACCAGGTCCACGCGCGTGGCGGTCCACCGGGCCTCGCCCGTCTTGCGGTCGCGCCCTTCGAACTGCTCCTTCGCGTCTGAGCTGGCCTTCCACGCGGTGTTCATGTCCAGCAGGTTGACGAAGTAGTCGTTGCTCAAGGTGCCCGGCCGCTTCGTGAAGACTCCGTGGCGAGACTGGCCGACGTTGGCGCCGAGAACGCGCAAGCCGCCGATGAGCACGCCCATCTCCGGCGCCGTCAGCGTCAGCAGCTGCGCCTTGTCGAGCAGCAGCGCCTCGGCCGGGACGCTGTAGTGCGCCTTCTGGTAGTTCCGGAAACCGTCGGCGACCGGCTCGAGCGGCGCGAAGGACGTCACGTCCGTCTGTGCCTGCGACGCATCCATGCGCCCGGCAGCGAAGGGCACGCTGAGGTCGTGGCCGCCGTCCTTGGCGGCCTTCTCCACGGCGGCATTGCCCGCCAGCACGATCAGGTCGGCCAGGGAGATCTTCTTCTGTGTGCCCTTCTGCCCGGCGTTGAACTCGCTGCGAATGCCTTCGAGGACCTTCAGCACCCTCGCCAGCTGTTCCGGCTCGTTGACGGCCCAGTCCTTCTGCGGCGCGAGGCGGATGCGCGCGCCGTTCGCGCCGCCGCGTTTGTCCGAGCCGCGGAAGGTGGACGCCGACGCCCAGGCCGTCGAGACGAGCTGCGACACCGTCAGACCCGATCCCAGCACCGTCTTCTTCAGCGCCGCGATGTCCTGCGCATCGACCAGTGCGTGGTCGAGCGCGGGAATCGGGTCCTGCCAGATCAAATCTTCCGCCGGCACTTCGGGGCCCAGGTAGCGAACGCGCGGACCCATGTCGCGGTGGGTCAGCTTGAACCAGGCCCGCGCGAACGCATCGGCGAACTGATCGGGGTTCTCCATGAAGCGGCGCGAGATCTTTTCGTAGGCCGGATCGAAGCGCAGCGACAGGTCGGTGGTCAGCATGGTCGGTACCAGCCTCTTCGACGGGTCGTGCGCGTGCGGGATCGTCGCGCCGGCGCCCTTGGCCACCCACTGGTGCGCCCCGGCCGGGCTCTTGGTGAGCTCCCATTCGTAGCCGAACAGGTTCCAGAAGAAGTTCTGGCTCCACTTCGTCGGCGTGGTCGTCCAGGTGACTTCCAGGCCGCTGGTGATCGTGTCGCCGCCCTTGCCGCTGCCGAAGCTGTTCTTCCAGCCGAAGCCCTGGTCTTCGAGCTCGCCGGCCTCGGGCTCGGGCGATACGTGCGAGGCCGCGGCGGCGCCGTGGGTCTTGCCGAACGTGTGGCCGCCGGCGATCAGCGCGACGGTTTCCTCGTCGTCCATCGCCATGCGCGCGAAGGTGTCGCGGATGTCGCGCGCCGCGGCGATCGGGTCGGGGTTGCCGTCCGGGCCTTCGGGGTTGACGTAGATCAGGCCCATCTGCACCGCGCCGAGCGGGTTCTCGAGCTGACGCGAGTGCATGCCGCCGTCTGCGTCGTCCTCGGACACCAGCACGCCGTGTTCCTTCGGCACGCCTTCCGAGCCGTGGGCGTAGCGCAGATCGCCCCCCAGCCAGGTTGCTTCGCGGCCCCAGTAGACGTCCTGGTCGGGCTCCCACACGTCGGGGCGTCCGCCGCCGAAGCCGAAGGTCTTGAAGCCCATGCTCTCCAGCGCGACGTTGCCGGCGAGGATCATCAGGTCGGCCCACGAGATCTTGTGGCCGTACTTCTGCTTGATCGGCCACAGCAGGCGGCGCGCCTTGTCCAGACTCACGTTGTCCGGCCAGCTGTTCAGCGGGGCAAAGCGTTGCTGGCCGCGCCCTGCGCCGCCGCGGCCGTCGCCGATGCGATAGGTGCCGGCACTGTGCCACGCCATGCGGATGAACAACGGTCCGTAGTGACCGAAGTCCGCCGGCCACCAGTCCTGCGAATCCGTCATCAGGGTCGCAAGGTCCTTCTTCAACGCGGCCAGGTCGAGGCTCTTGAACGCGGCGGCGTAGTCGAAGCCTTCGCCCATCGGGTCGGACTTGGATGAATGCTGATGAAGCACATCCAGCCGCAGCTGCTTCGGCCACCAGTCGCGGTTCGTCATGCCGCCCGCGGCGGGGTTGAACGGGCACTTCGCTTGGGTGCTTTCGCTGGCCATGTTGGGACTCCTGCTGTCTGCGTAGGGGAAGGTGATCAGGACACGACCCATTCTCTGGCAAACGCCCGCCCGTGCAACGAGATACGCGCTATACCGTCGATAGCCTTGCGATCGGATCAGCGCGCCCGCTTGCAGGCCGGTCGCTCGCTGCAGCGCTGCGTCCACGCAGCGACCTGCGGGTACCCATCCAACGTAAGGCCGCACATGGTGCCGAGTGCCAGCCAGCTTGCGGCCGCCACATCGACGAGCGAGAAGTCGCGAAGCAGGTATTGGCGACCACCGAGCCGCGCTTCGAGCGCGTTCAGGCAGCGGATGAACTGCGAGTGGTTGTACTCGGCGCACACCTTGCTGCGATCCTCGGGCTGGTAAGAGAACGGGGTGTCCAGGCCGTGGTACAGGTACTGCATCATGTAGCTGCCGAGTTCGGTCGTGGCCCACACCGTCCAGCACAGGGCGTCGCCATGGGCCGGGTCAGCGCCCGCCGGCCAGAGGCCCTTGGTGGCACCGTACTTGTCGCCAAGGTACAGCAGGATCGCGGCGGACTCGAAAAAGGTCTGTTCGCCATCGACCAGCGTCGGCACCTTGCCGTGCGGGTTGAGGGCGAGGTAGGTGGGCGACCGATGCTCCTGCTTCTCCTGGTCGACCTCGATGTAGCTGTAGGGGAGGTCCAGTTCTTCCAGGGCCCACGCAATGCGCGTGCCGGAACTGCGCGGCCAGGAGTGGAGTTCGAGTGCCATTGTTGACCTCCTGAGGTTCGCGGTAAGTGCATTCGGTCGCGCCAAAAACGCGGCAGCGGCGGCACAGTATCCGGCGCCTCCGGTACCACCGGCAAGCGGCAGCACCGCCCGACCCCAGAGCCGATCTAGGGCATCCAGAAATCGCGCCCGTACAACCTTTGTAGCCGCGTGCCCGGCGCCTCGACGCCCTGCAGGTACTGCTCCCAGGCATCGAGTTGCTTGTCGGGCCCGATGACGAAGAAGCTGACGTCGCTTCGGTCCAGGCCCTTGGCGGCGTAGCCCGGCAGCAGGCGTGCGTGCACGCGGTCCTTGCGTTCGTAGAGCTTGTCGACGAGGCGCGGGTCGCGGCGCAGTTCGAGGATCGATGTGCGGAAGCGCCGCACCAGCTCGGGCGGCTGGCCGTCGGCCAGATCGGCGGCGATGCCTTCAGCACGGGCCTCGTAGGTCAGCGAGGCGCGCGACTCGCCGAAGGCCTGGGCCATCACGTATTCGCCGAGCGCCCGGTCGGGCTTGCCGTCTTTGACCACGCCGACGACGAAGCGCACGGTCTGCGGCAGCTCGGGGGTGCGCTCCGCGTAGTAGCCGACGAGGCCTGACGAGACCGAGCCGCGCAGCCCGTTGCTGTAGGCCAGGCCCGCGGCAACGGTCTTGGAGAACAGGCCGTGCGAGCCGCTGCCGCCGTACAGGCGCGTGGCGAGGTAGTCGAGCTGCTTGTCCTTGTCGGCCGCGTCGGCGAAGTGCACCGAAGGCGCCGCGGTGAGGATCACGCCGCCCTGTTTGTTCGGCGCATGCAGGCCTACGTGCAAAGGGGCTGCCTCGGCGCCGCGCTGGCGCAGCCGGGTGCCGATCAGCGCTTCGGCGCCGGGCGGCGCCGGGGTGAAGGTGCCGGGCTCCAGCCGCGCGGCAAAGGCCTCGATCTGCGGCGCGAGCGCGCCGCGCATGTCCTGCGAGGTGGCCAGGAACATCCGCGCGCCCCCCGCCTTCAGCAGGCGGCGGCGCAGCGTGTCCAGCCGCGCCAGCGCCTCGCTCGCCGGCAGCGCCAGGTCGTCGCGCAGGGCTAGCGTCAGGTAGTTGAAGTCGATGCCCAGGCTGTTGTCGGGCATCTCGGCCAGGCTCAGGTCCAGGTCGCGCAAGGCCTCGCCGGCAAGTGTGCGTTGTTTCGGCGAGAGCGTCTCCCACCCGGGGGCTTTGCCCGCGGCAAGCAGCTCCTTCAGGCGCGGGCGATCCAGCGTGCGCCCGGCGTCGGCCAGGCGCGTGAGGAAAGCCGCGAGCGCTTCGCCATCGCCCGTTGCCGGATCCAGGAGCTGCCAGCGCAGGCGCAGCGTGTTGTGCGTGCGCGTCAGGAACGAGGACGATGCGAGCCAGGTCGGGTTGGATTGCAGGCGCCAGGCGTTCGCCGGGTCGTTGACCCAGGTCTCTTCGGCGCGCTGCACAGTGTTGCGCAGGGCAGCGAGCTGCTGGTCGACCAGGTCGCGGATGCGCGGCAGGTTCTCGCTGCGCCAGTCGGGGGCGTAGAGCACGCGCGCCATCCAGTCGAGCGCGCGGCGCGACTCCTCCAGGCCCACGCCCGAGCCGCGCAGCACCAGCTCCACCCGGCCGGTGCGGGTGTTGGTCGAGAACCCGGCCGTCAGTGCGAGGATTTCGCGCCGCAGGCGCTCACTCATCTGCTCGTAGGGGATTGGCTGGCCGTTGTCGATGACGCCGACGCTGCTCAGCAGCTCGGGCAGCAGCGAGAGGTAGCGCAATTCGTCGCGCGGCACGCCGTCCAGGCGCAGCGCCAGGCCGGTGGTCGCTCCCGTCATGCTGTCGAAGCGCGAGGCGACCAGCGGCACGCCGGCTGCCAGGCGCACCGCCTCGAACTGCAGGCCGTCGTCCAGCGTCATCGGCGGAGCCTTGACGAAGGGCGTGGGCGGCACCCGGGTGGCGCGCTCGATGCGCGCGAAGTCGGCATCGGCGTCGGCGGCGTAGCGCGCCAGGGCTTGCTGGGCATCGGTGGTGGCGTACTGGCGCTTCAGCCTCTCGGTCTCCTCGGCCAGGCGCGCCGTGCGTTCGGCCTGCTCGCGGGCGATCAGCGCAGGGCTGGGCCGCGCACCGACGACGTAGGGCACGACGCCGCTGATGTTCCAGCGCGCGAGGGCCTCGCGCCAGACGTTGCGGTTCGAGTCGAGCGCGGCCCTGACCCTGGCGAACTCGGGTTTGAGGACCAACGACTTGCGCGTGCCGGGTGAGCGCTCGAGTTGCAGCAACAGGTTCGGCCAGGCCGAGCTGCCGCTGCGCGCGCCAAAACCCGGTGGCGTGCCGAGGAACTTGACCGCCTGGCGCTCGCGTTCTGCCACGCGGCTGAGCACGCGTTCGTTGAAGCTCTTCAGCTCGGCCGAGCCATCAGCAAAGGCGGCGATGCGCCGGATTTCGTCGACCACCACGCTGCGGATCGCGTGCAGGCCGTCGTCGCCCATTGCGACGGGCCGCACGTCGTTGATCTCGATCGCGATCGGGTGTCCGCCCCATTCCTCGACCGTGGCGCCGACCGAACTGGCGCCGGTGTCGAGCTTGCGGTTGCGGCTGTCGATGAAAAGTCCGTACAAGTTGGTGCTGGCGTCGCCTGCGAGATTCGCGAAGAAGAGCTCGGCGAGAAGCTGCTCGGCGGCGTCGAACTTGCGCGTGGCCGGCCACACCAGCGCGACGGGGCTGGGCTGCTGCGCGTTGGCGTGCGGGTACTCGTAGATGCGTAGCGCGCCTTCGGTGTCGCCGGCAGGCGGCGGTAGCTTGTCCAGCGAATCGGCCGGCCGCGGCTGGCCCTTCGGTGCGTCCTTCATCAGCACGCGGTCGAAGCGCGCGAGCAGGGAGTCGAGCGCGGCGGACTTCGGGAACGCGGCCACCGTGCCCATGTTGGCCAGGTGGTGGGTCGCAGCGTGGAAGCGGCGGATATCGGCCGGCGTCATCGTGCGGATGCCCGCCGGCTCGCCGCCCTGGTTGTACGAGAGCGCGTGGCGCGTGCCGTAGACCGCGTGGTTCTGTGCCCGCCAGGCCTGCCAGGCGCCGTTGGCCATCGAGGCCACCATCTCGTTGTAGACGGTGCCCTTCTCCTCCAGGCCCAGCGTGCCGTCAGCGGCCTTGGTGACGCCGAAGTTGCGCACCTCGAGCCGGATTTCGGCATCGCTATAGTCCGGGTGCAGCATCGCGCGCTGCTGCTCGGCATAGATGTCGAAAAAAGTGTCCAGGCCCGCGCTGGTGTTGAAGAAGTAGCTCGTGCGCCAGGTCTCGGTGTAGGCCGAGTCGGTCACCAGCGACATCGATTGCTTGGTCTGCAGCGTACGGCCCCGGGTGCCGCGCAGCAGTAGCAGGTGCTCCTGGGTGTGCGGCTCGCCCTGATCGGAAGTGGCGAAGGTCTTGACCCAGGTGAAGGCCTGCGACACCGACTCGATCTGCAGCAGGTCGAGCTGAAAGCCGGTGGGTCGGTGCACGAAGCGGGCGCCCAGGGGTCGATCGGCTGCGTCGAGGTAGATCGCGCTGGCCTCGAAGCGGTGGGCCCGGTCGCCGGCCCTCAGGGTATCGAGTTCGACGGGCGCAGCCTGGCTGGCGACGGCACCAACGAGGGCGATGGAGGCGATCAATGATCGGCGCATGGCAAGGGGGTCCGCGGCAAGGTGGGCGAGTCTAGCGAACCCCATACAGTGAACCTTGTCGGTGATTCGGCAGCCCTCCGGGCGGTGTGAACCTACAAGGCCATGCGGTCTGGGCCGATCGCCTCGAGTCCAGGGCGGGCAGAGGATCTGCCCCATGACAGCCAAGGCAACCAGGACCGACGGCCGGTCCATCGACTTCGTCAAACGACCGTCCATGGCGCTGCTGGGCTTGGAGCCGTGGCGGGCGACGGTCGAACTGGTTCGCTCCGCTTGGTCGACCGCACCCGTTTCCCCGCCCGGGGATGGCCACAGGGTCATCGTGATTCCCGGTCTTTGCAGTTCGACCTGGGCCATCGCACCGACGATCCGACTCTGTCGACGCCTTGGATACGAAGCGCAGGACTGGGGTCGCGGCATGAACACGGGCCCGGGCGTCGATGTCGACGCCTGGCTGCACGAACTGGCAGCCGAATTGAGGATCGATGAAGGCGCAGCCGAGTCGGTGACCCTGGTGGGCTGGAGCCTGGGCGGCCTGTATGCGCGCGAAATGGCCAAGCTCGCAGCGGGCAGGGTGCGCCAGGTGGTCACGATCGGCACCCCCTTCAATGCTGATGCCGACTACACCCGGGTCGGTTGGTTGTTCAGCCTCTTGAGCGGGCGACGCGTCGACTTCAACGCGCCTTTGGTGCAGCGACTTCGCACACCCCCGCCCGTCCCAACAACCTCGATCTACACGCGGCAGGACGGTGTGGTCGCGTGGCAGACCTGCACCCACCACAAGCGCTATCCGCACGCCGAGGACATCGAGGTGGTCAGCAGCCACCTGGGCATGGGTTGGAACCCCGCAGTGATGTCGATCGTGGCGAATCGCCTCGCGCAAGCGCCCGGCAACTGGAGGCCGTATCACGGCCCGGCCGCGATGCGCGGCGAGCGGATCAGGCCGGCGCTTGTGCCCTAGCGGATAGGACTCCCTGAGGGACTCCGACGCGGACGATCGCCAACGCTTGACATGCAGGTAAATACCTGCATATCATGGGCCGCGTTCTGATCAACCCTTAGGAGAAAGTGATGGTGGACATCCTGCACAGAGTCGGCATCAAGGCGCCGGCGGAAGCGGTCTACAAGGCACTGGCCACGCGCGAGGGCTTGGCGGCTTGGTGGACGAACAACACGAAGGGCGAGAGCAAGGTCGGCGGTGTGATCCACTTCCGCTTCAGCGCCGGCAGTGCCGAGATCGGTGGTTTCGACATGAAGGTGCTCGGACTTCAGCCCGGCAAGCGGGTGGAGTGGGAAGTCGTCGATGGGCCGCAAGAGTGGATCGGCACCAAGGTGGTCTTCGATCTCAAGCAAAGCGGCGAACATGCCATCGTCCTCTTCA
>DATDES010000134.1:0-13986 GCA_036522975.1 Burkholderiaceae bacterium
GGGAGCGCAGCGCCAGCAAGCCTTGCTCTGTTGGCGTTGAAGGCTGATTGACCGTTTCTGGCCGCACGCCGACGTAGGCCTCGGTACTCGACGAAGGACAGCTATAGGCAAGAGGCGTCACTCAGCAGGCCGCGTCGAGTGTCGGAGATCAGTCTAAAGCGGTCCCTCGGTGTCCAGCGGCATAGTGCAGCAGTTGGCCGTCAAGACGGGTATTCGGCCGCAACTGCGATGGTCGCAGGAGTCGATCGCCGCAAGTGCCATGGCCACGGGCAGGACGTTTGTGCTCGATACAGTGGCGGGCTGCCTTCGCGGCAGGCTGACCTATTGCGTGGCAGTCAAGCCGCCATCGACATACAGCACCTGGCCGGTCACGAAGGCCGCGGCGGGGCTGCAGAAAAACAGCGTCGCGCCCACGACGTCCTCCGGCTCGGCGACGCGGCCCAGAGGAATGCGCTGCAGCACCTGGGCTCGGGTCTGCGGATTGTCGAGCCAGTGCCGTGCCATCTCTCCGCGCACCACGGTCGGCGCGACGCCGTTGACGCAGATGCCGTATGCAGACAACTCGACCGCGTGCTGCTTGATCAGCATCACGAGCGCGCCCTTGCTCGCGCAGTACGCCGAGTAACCGCGGTCGCGCATCCCGAGTTGCGCGCGCACCGACAACAGTTGCACCTGCCGCCCAGGCGCGCGGCCGGCCTGCACGGCGGCCACCTGATGCCGGGCGGCGGCCTGCGCGAGGAACATCGCCGCGCGCAGGTTGACCTGGATTACTTCGTCGAACGCGGCCTCGCTGACGTCGGCGAGGCGCTCCTCGCGCTGGATGCCGACGCAGTTGATCAGCAGGTCGAGCTGTCCCAGGTCGCGGACGACGCGATCGACTGCCGCGTTGATGTCCGCCGTGTGATGGGCGTCCATCGCCAGGCCGATCGCGTCGTGGCCTGCGGCCCGCAATTGCGCCGCCAGCGCGTCGGCCTTGTCACCGTTGCGGCCCGATACCGCCACCCGGGCGCCGGCCTGGGCCAGGCCCCACGCGATCGCCGATCCGATGTCACCATAACCGCCGGCGACGAAGGCGACGCGGCCGGCCAAGCCGAAGCGCGAGTGCATGTCCGCCCGTGTGTCTAGCGCCGTGGACGACGTCATTGCTCAATTCCTTTCATGTCAGCCTCCATCGAACGCAAAGGCGAGCGACCAAGCGAGGGTGCCGCGAATTCGGCGCCGCCGTCGCCCCAGGGGGAACGCCGACGGGGCTTCGCTTCGGTGGTCAACATCACGCATCGAGCACGCTCTTCTTGCCGAACAGCCCGCGCGCACGGAACGTGACGACCGCGATGAACAGCAAATACATCGACATCAGCGACCACTCCGACGCGAAGGCGCCGGCCAGGCCGACGACCATGCCGACTAGCAGGCCGGCGAGCACGGCACCCCAGAGAGAGCCGACGCCACCGAGCACGATGATCAGGAAGGCGGGGACCACGGCGTCAACACCGACCTGCGGCCGGATGCCCCAGATCGGCGCCATCACCACGCCTGCCAGCGCTGCCAGCGCGACGCCGAGCGCGAACACTGCAGCGCGCAGGCGGCCCAGGTTGATGCCCAACGCGCGCACCATCTCGCTGTCGTGCGCGCCGGCCTTGATGATCGCGCCGTAGGGCGTCTTTTCCAGGAAGGCCCACAGCGCAAGGATCGCCAGCACCGCGAAGGCGCTGGCGAAGACACGGTAGCGCGAGTACAGCAATTCGCCGACCGAGAACGCGCCCGAGATCGCCGCCGGCAGCGCCAGCTGTTGCTCGTTCGAGCCCCAGACGATGCGGATCCCTTCCTCGATGACCAGGGCCGCACCGAAGGTCAGCAGGAGACCGTAGAGCGGATCCTTGCCGTAAGTCCTGCGCAGGCACAGTTCGAGAACGAGCCCGAACAGGCCGACGAGGACGGGCGCACAGAGCAGCGCGATGGCGTAGCGCGTGCCGACCGGCAGGCCCAGGTAGGCGGCCTGCAGCTCGGGCCACCAGCCAAGCCGTGGTGCCAGCAGGAACAGCGCCGCGTACATGCCCAGCGCGAACAGCGACCCGTGCGCCAGATTGATCGTCTCCATCACGCCGACGATCAGCATGAAGCCGAGCGCGATCAGGGCCAGCAAGAGGCCGAGCGAAATGCCGTTGGCCAGGTGCGGCAACAGATTCAGCGCGGCGTTCACCGCGTCACCTGCGGGGACCCAAGCACACGCCGCAGGCGCTTCGGGCGTGGGTCATTGCGCGTAGCTGGGCGTCGCCTCGTAGGTCTCGAGCTTGCACACCTTCGCAGCGTCGTCATCGACGACGTCCTTCGGCTCGACGCTGGTCAGGATCTTGAAGATGTCGTCCTTCTCGGCCGGGGCGTCGTTGTAGCTGGCCATGTAGATCGTCTGCTGGCACTGGTGCGTGGCGGGGTCGATCCAGGCATCGTGGTTCTGCAGGCGGTCACGCGCGCTCATCTTGCGGCCTTCGAGCTTTTTGATCACCGCCAGGTTGTTGGTCGTGCCGGCTTCCTCGACGCAGCGCAGCAGCTCGCGCGTGGCCATGTAGCCGTTGTGGTAGACGTTGCCCGGCACGCGGATCGCCATCCCCGGGTACTGCTTCTGGTACGCGGCGACGAACTCCTTCACACCCGGCAGGTCGAGGCGGTAATACCAGGTGGTGCCGAAGACGCCGAAGATCGACTCCGGCCCGAGGCCATACACATCCGGCCAGTCCTGCTGGCTGTTGATCCAGGCCATGTTCTTCTGCAGCCCGAGTTGCACCACTTGCTGGCGCAGGGCCTTGATGTCGTCGCCGCCGATCGCCGTGGCCACCACCTTAGGCTTGATCTGCTGCAGCTTGAGCAGGTAGGGCGAGAAGTCGCGCGTGTTCTGCGGCACCAGCAACTCATCGACGATCTTGCCGCCATTGGCTTCGACGATGCCGCGCGTGGCCTTGGACGTGGTGTGGCCCCACACGTAGTCGTTGGTCAGCAGGACCCAGTCGCGGCCGCTGGCCTTGACCGCGTTCTTGACGATCGCATGGGCGAAGTTGGTGCCGTTGCCGTCCCACACGAACTTGACGCGGTGGCAGTCCTTGCCCGACTCGGTCGACGAGCTCGAATTGGTGTTGAAGAAGATGCAGCCGTACTTCTGCGCCACCTGCGAGATCGCGTTCGCGACGCCCGAGTGCACCGCGCCGATCAGGAAGGCCGCATCGTTGCGCGTGATCAAACGTTCCGCCACCCGCGAGCCGGTGGCCGGCGTGGTTTCGGTGTCCATGTGCAGGGCTTCGATGCGCCGGCCGAGCACGCCGCCCTTGTCGTTGAACTCCTTGATCGCCATCATCGCGCCCAGGCGCTCTTCGCCCCCGCTGGCGCCATACTGGCCCGACGCGTCCATCGTCAGGCCGATCACCAGCGGCTTGGCCTGCGCCGCCTGGGCCCACGCACGGTGCACAGACCAGGGACCGAAGAAGCCGGCGACGCTGGCAGCGCTGGCCGCCGAAGCGGTGAGCAGGCGGCGCCGTTGGCGCGAAGGCAGCGCGGCGGCGGTCGGGGGCTGGGACGTGTCAGTCATGGTCATGTCTCCAAGGTGGCGGTTGGCGGGTTCGCCCCGCAGGGTTTAGGCAGCCTACGCCCCTCACTGGGTGGGGTTCATGCTGCAGATCGACTCGGTCTGGCGCGCCGCGCCGCGGCGGCGCGCGACTTGTTGCGCTGTGAATTGGGTACGGTCAGCAGGTCGCCCGTGCTGACCACAAGCGCCTGGGCCAGGCACAGCGGTGCCACGAGCGAGCGGAAGGCCGGATAGACACCGGTGCCGAGCTCGAAACACACATCGGTCACGGGCTTGAGAGGCGACAGAGCGCTGTCGGTGATGGCGACCACCGGCACGCCGCGGCCGTGGGCCTGGCGCGCGGCCTCGATGACCTCGGGCGCATAGGGCTTGAAGCTGGCCACCAGCAGCACGTCGCGCGCTTCAATGTTGCGCAGACTGTCGGCCAGCATGCCGCCGACGCCGTCGAGCAACCAGGTCTTGAGTTCGAGCTGGCCGAGGGCATAGGCCAGGTAGTGGGCCACCGGAAACGAGCGCCGCTGGGCCAGCGTGTAGACCCTCGCGGCGCCGCAGATCAGGCGCGCCGCGACGCTCAGGTCGGCCGCTCGCACGTGCTCGTCGAGCTGACCGAGTTCGGCCACGCCGTCGGCGACGAACTGGTGCAGGACCCCGGTGTCCGGTGCAGCGGCCTTGCCGCTGCGTCGCATCTGGTCGATGCGTTCGCGGTAGCTGCCCGAGCGCGCCAGCAGACGCTCGCGGCAGACCTGCTGCAGTTCGGTGAAACCTCCCAGGTCGAGCGCGTTGGCGAAGCGGATCAGGGCCGACGGCTGGACGCCGGCAGCCTCGGCAACGACAGCCACCGTGCCCAGGGCCAGGTCGTTCGGCCGCTCGAGCGTGAAGCGGGCGATCTGCTGCAGCTGCTTGGACAGGCCCGGGTAGGCCGTCGAAATGGCCTGCTTCAGGTCGTCGTAGCTGGCGGTTGTGGCCATCGTCGGCATAGGTCCGGCTCAGCGCGTCAGGCCGGGCAGCCAGAGCGAGATGGCCGGCACGTAGGTGACCAGCAGCAGCGCCACGCACATCGCGCCGTAGAACGGCCACAGCTCCTTGGACACCTGTTCCATCGTCACCTTGCCTATCGCACAGCCGACGAACAGGGTCGGCCCGACGGGCGGCGTGATCAGGCCGATGCCCAGGTTGAGGATCATGATCATGCCGAAGTGCACCGGGTCGATGCCCAGCTTGAGGATCACCGGCATGAAGATCGGCGTGCAGATCAGCAGCATCGGGGCCAGGTCCATGAAGGTGCCCAGCAAGAGCAGCAGCACGTTGACCAGCAGCAGGAAGACGTACTTGCTGTCCGACAGACCGAGGAAGAAGGCCGTCGCTTTGGCCGGGATCTGCATGATGGCCATCATGTAGCCGAAGGCCACCGAGAAGCCGATCAGCATCATCACCATCGCCACCGTCTTCACCACGCGGTGGATCAGGTGTGGCAGCTCGCGCCACTTGTAGTCGCGGTAGACCAGGAAGGTGACCAGGAAGGCGTAGACGCAGGCGACGGCGGCCGACTCGGTCGGCGTGAAGACGCCCGACAGGATGCCGCCCATGATGATGATCACGGTGACCAGGCCCCACAGCGCCTCGACCACGATCTTGGGCACCTGCTTGAGCGGAATCGGGTCGCCTTTCGGATAGCCGCGCCGGTGCGAAACCCAGAGCACGAGACCGATCAGGCACAGACCGAACAGCAGGCCGGGAAAGATGCCGGCCAGGAACAGGTGGGCCACCGACACCGTGCCGCCGGCGGCCAAGGAATAGATGACGGCGTTGTGCGAGGGCGGAATCAACAGGGCCTGGACCGAACCGCAGATCGTCACGTTGGTGGCGAAGACGCGCGGGTAGCCGGCCTTGACCATCTGCGGAATCATCACCGAGCCGATCGACGCCGTGTCCGCGACTGACGAGCCGGAGATGCATCCGAACAGCGAACTGGCCAGGATGTTCACAAGCGCCAGGCCGCCGCGAATCACGCCGACGAAGATGCGCGCCAGGTTGACCAGACGCGCGGCCATGCCGCCCTCGGCCATGATCGCGCCAGCAAGCACGAAGAAGGGGATCGCCAGCAAGGCGAAATCGTCGGTGCCGTCGGAGATCTTGAGGATCACCGCCTCGAGCGGAATGTCGATCCAGAAGGCGGCGACGAGCGCCGCCAGGCCGAGGGCATAGGCCACCGGAACCCCCAGGGCGCACAGGACGGCGAAGGAGCCGAGCAGAATCAGGGCGTCCATGCTTACACCAGTTCAGCGGCTTCGTCGCTGTACATGAAGGAGGTCTTCGGCGGCGCCCCGACCCACACCCGCTCGATGAGGAACAGCAGCGTGAGCAGACCAGCGATGGGGATCGGCAGGTAGACGATGCCTTGCTTCAGGCCCGGAAACTCGGCCAGTGTCTGGTACCAGGTGATCTGGCACAGGTGCAGGCCGTAACCGAGCATGAAGGCGGCCGTCAGGCCCACGCACAGGTCAACGCCCCAGAGCATGATCCGCCGCACTGCCGGCTCGACCGCATTGAGCAGGGCCTCGACCGCGACATGCACATTGGCCCGGTAGACCGCGGCGCCACCGAGAAATGAGAACATCACCATCATCACGATGGCCGCCGGCTCGGGCCAGGACAGCGGACTGTTCATCGCATAGCGCATGAACACGCCCAGCGGGATCATCAGGGTGATGAGGACCAGGGCCGCGCCGGACAGGACGATGCAGGCGAGGTAGATCCACTCCATGACCTGTGCGTAGCGTTGCTTCGCATTCATGTGAATTCTTTGCGGTCAAGGGCAAGGGCGCAGGCCCGTTCATCGGGAACCTGCGCGCCATTCCGGCCTGGGTTACTTGGTGTCTTCGATGCGCTTCAGGATCGCGGCGTACTTGGAGCCGTACTTGTCGCGGATCGGCTGGGTGGCCTTGTAGAAGGCCGGCTTGTCGGCCTCGACGAACTTGACCCCTGCAGCCTTGAGCTTGGTTTCGGCCTCACCGACATAGGCATCCCACAGCGCACGCTGTTCCATCTGCGCCTCGCGCGAGAGCTTTTTGACCAGGTCCTGGTCGGCCTTGGACAAGGCGTCCCAGCTGCGCTTGGAGAACACAAAGATCTCGGGAATGATCAGGTGGCCGGTCAGGCTGTAGACCTTGCTCACGGTGTAGTGGTTCTGCGCCAGCAGGGTCGGCGGATTGTTCTCGGCGCCATCGACCACCCCAGTCTGCAGGGCGCTGTACAGCTCGTTGAAGCCCATCGCGACGCCGTTGCCGCCCATCGCATTCATGGTCTCGACGAACAACGGGTTGCCCATCATGCGGATCTTCTGACCCTTGAGATCCTCGGGCTTGGTGACCGGCTTGTTCGAATACACGTTGCGGGTGCCGGCGTCCATCCAGCCGAGCACGACAAGCCGCGTCGTCGGCGAAGAGTTGATCCGCTCGAGCAAGTCCTGGCCGATCGCACCGTCGATGACCTTGCGCATGTGCGCCTCGTCGCGGAAGATGAACGGCAGGTTGAAGACGTTGACGTCATCCACCACCGGCCCCATCGCGCCGACCGAAATGCGCGCGATTTGCAGCGCGCCGATCTGCGCCTGCTCGATCATTTCCTTTTCGCCGCCGAGCTGCATCAGCGGGTACATCTGGATCGAGATGCGGCCGTTGGTGGCGGCCTCGAGTTTCTTGCCCATGCGCACGATCGCCTCGACCGTCGGGTAGCCGAGCGGGTGCACGTCCGACGCCTTCCAGATCACCTTGTCCTGAGCGGAGGCCAGGCCGGGCAAGCCGGCTGCACCCATCGCTGCTGTCAGGGCACCCAATTCGAGTAAGTCGCGACGCTTCATGCTTGTCTCCTTGTATGGGCCTGTGTCGGCTCAGAACATACGTTCTTGCCGAAGACGAGCATAGAACATACATTTCCGCGTGTCCATCCAACCGAGCCCCATGACAACCCCTAGCGGCCACGCCCAACCCGCAGCGCTCATCACCCGCCCGATGCTGCTGACGGTGGCGCTGCTGGCGAGCACCCCGCTCTGGCTGAAGGGCGTCGGCCTGTACCAGTACCTGGCGCTGGAAATCATGATCTGGATGCTGTTTGCGCTCGGCCACAACCTGCTGCTGGGCTATGCTGGCCTGCCCTCGTTCGGCCACGGCGCCTACTTCGGCGTCGGGGCCTACGCGCTGGGCCTGCTGCAGCAGCGCGCCGATGCCGGCCTGCTCATGTCCGTGCTGGGCGCGGTCGCCGCGGCCGCGCTGGTGGGCGCCGCGGTGGCGGCTTTCATCTCGCACCGGCGCGGCATCTACTACGCGCTGCTGACGATCGCCTTCGGCCAGGTGTTCTGGTTCATCGCGATCAAGTGGCACACCGTCACTGGCGGTGAAGACGGCTTGTTGAAGATCCAGCGCCCGCCGCTGTCCCTGTTCGGGGTCAACACTCCGCTCGCCAGCAATCAGGCGCTGTTCTACTTCGCGCTGGTCCTGTTCGCCCTCGTGCTGGTGCTGCTGTGGCGGCTGGTGCATTCGCCCTTCGGCCGCGTGCTGCACGCGATCAAGCAGAACGAGGTCCGCGCAGCGTTCATCGGCCACAACGTCTGGCTCTACAAGTGGGCCGCGTTTGTGATCTCGGCCGCGGTCGCGGGCCTGGCTGGGGGGCTCTTCGCGCTGGCCCAGCAGTCGGCCTACCCGAACGTGATGAGCCTGCACAACTCGGGCTTCGTAGTGATGATGGTGCTGATCGGCGGCGGGCTCGTCAGCTTCTGGGGCCCGGTGCTCGGCGCGCTGATCTTCATCCTGACCCGCGACCTGCTGGGCGCCTATACCGAGACCTGGCTGCTCTGGTACGGCCTGGTGTTCATGGCGATGGTGCTGTACCAACCCGACGGCGTGGCCGGGGCCTGGCAAGCCTGGCGCGCGCGTCGCCAACAGCCGCAGGTTCGGCCAGCATCGGCCGCGCCCGTCCCGGCAACGAAGGCTTGACGATGGCGCTGTTTGAAGCCACCAATCTGCACAAGCGCTTCGGCGACCAGATCGTGCTGCAGGGCATCTCGCTGTCTTTCGAGGAAGGCCGGCTGTCCGGGATCATGGGCCCCAACGGGGCCGGCAAGACGACCTGCTTCAACGTGCTCACCGGGCGCTACCGCCCCGACCGTGGCCAGGTGCGACTGGCTGGCGAGGACATCACCGGGCTGTCTCCGCGCCGCATCGCCCGCAAGGGCCTGTCGCGCTCGTTCCAGACCATGAACCTGTTCGACGACGAACGTGCGATCGACAACGTGCTCTTCGCGCTGCCCTCGGTGCGAGCGCGCGCCTGGTCGATGTGGCGCGACCTCGGCCGCGACAGTGCAGCGCACGACGAGGCCGCCGCGCTGCTGGCGCGTGTCGGTCTGGCGGGCAAGGAGCACACGCCGAGCCGGCGCCTGTCCTACGGCGAGCGGCGGGCGCTGGAGATCGGCGTCGCGCTGGCGGCCCAACCACGCCTCTTGTTCCTCGACGAGCCGACCGCCGGACTCGGGGCCGAAGGCACGGCCCGCCTGTTCGAACTGGTGAGCGAGCTGAGGCGCCAGGTCACGATTGTCATCATCGAGCACGACATGCGTTTCCTGTTCGGCCTCGCCGACCGCATCTCAGTCATCCACTGGGGCCAGGTGATCGCCGAAGGCAGCCCCGACGCGTTGCGCGCGAACCCCTGGGTCCAGCGCTCGAACCTCGGGGCGATGCCCGCATGAGCGCGGTGCTGCAGCCAGCCGTGGCGCACCTGGCGACGGGGGAGCCGGTGCTGTCGATCGATGGCGTCGACACCTTCTACGGTGAGACCCAGGTGCTGTTCGGCGTGTCGCTGCAGGTCGCCCCCGGCGAAGTGCTGGCGCTGCTCGGACCCAACGGCGCAGGCAAGACGACGACGCTGCGCTCGGTGCTGGGCCTGACGCCGGCGCGCCGCGGCCGCATCGCCTTCGACGGCCAGGACATCACGCAGCGCGCGACGCACCGCATCGCCGCGATGGGTGTCGGCTGGGTTCCCGACGACCGACGCATCTTCCCGAGCCTTACGGTGGCGCGCAACCTCGAGATCGCGCGCAAGACGACGCGCTTTCGTGCCTGGCGCCTCGCCGAGTGCTTCGAGATCTTCTCGGCGCTCGAATACCTGATGGCGCGCGAGTGCGAGAACCTGTCGGGCGGCGAGATGCAGATGGTGGCGATCTCGCGGGCGCTGCTCGGCGCGCCGGGCCTGGTGCTCTTCGACGAGCCGAGCCAGGGCCTGGCGCCGAAGATCGTGCAGGACGTGATGGCGACCGTGCTGCGCCTGAAGGCCGAGGGCGTGGCGGTGGTTCTGGTCGAGCAGAACGTGGACAGTGCGCTGGCCGTGGCGGACCGCGTCTGCGTGATGCGTTCGGGCTGCATCGTGCACGAATGTAGCGCTCAGCTGCTGCGCGGCGATGCAGTGCTTCGGCGCGAATGGCTCGGAGTCTGAGATGAGCGTTCCCTTGCTGCGCGTGGACGGCCTGGTCAAGCAATACCGGCGCCCGTGGCCGGGCCGGCAAATTAGCTTTGCCATGCGGGCCGACTTCGAGATTGCCGAGCCGGCAATCGTCGGCGTGATGGGTGCCAACGGCGCAGGCAAGACCACCTTGTTCGAACTGATCACCGGCGGCAACCGGCCGAGCGAAGGCCGCGTCCTGGTGGCCGGGCAGGACATCCACCGCGTGCGCTACCACGAGCGCGACCGGTTGGCGCTGCACTACCACCAGTCGTACCAGGTGCGCTCCTTCGACCGCCGTGCGCCGGCCTTCGTGCTCGAGCGCGCCGCCAGCGAGCGCGCGCGCGTGCACCTGTTCGACGAGCCTCAGTTCAACACCCAGGACGGCTACATCGGCTTCATGCTCGACTTCTTCCGCCGGCTGCGCGACGAAGGCCGCCTGGTCTTCCTGTGCCTGCATCCGCAGGAGCAGGTGCACCTGGACATCCTGGCCGAGGTCTGTACCCGCTTCGCCTTCATGCACAAGGACGGCGACGGCGTCAGTCGCCTGCTCTTCGCACCGACCCTCAGCGCCCTGGCGCAGGACCCCAGAGTCGCGGCTTACCTCGGCAAGCTGCGCACGCTGGTTGGCCCCTAGAGTCCGGAATCCTTCGCGAACGTTGCGGACGCGGGGGGGCGCCTGGCTGTCGCTGCTTGGTTCGGCCGTGTCTGAGGGATCGGGGCGCGGCACGACGATCCTCGGCATTACGCAGGCGCGCACTTGTAGCGGGTGGGCGCGAAGCCGTTGTGCTGAGTTTCTGTAGTTGCCGTGTCGCTGGCCTCGCGAGCGACTGTGCCCTCGTAGCGGTAGCCGCACATTGCCGACTGTCCTTCCTCTGGTTGGGGAGTCAATCCGGGCTCGAACTCGAACGCGCGTTCGTCGGTCCACGAATGTCTGCCGCGCCTCGAGTTCCTCGATCAGCTGCGGCCAGGCGGGCGGTGGCATGCACAGCGGGCGCGTGCAGCCGCCCGCGCGCAGGCGCTTCATGGCCCGACCGATTCGCGCGGCGCTGTCGCCATCCCGGCAATGCTCGACGCCGCCGGTCAAGCCGGTCGCCGGATCCCAGGCGAACAGCGGCACCCGTGGCCGAAGGTCGTGCGCGCCCTCTTCCAACGATGCGACCAACGCAACCGCGTCGACCAGGGCAGACAGCGCATCCACGTCCAGCAGATCCTCGTGCGTCGGCGGCGGGAAGGGCTCGTCAGGCGTCATGAGCGGGTACTCTGCGCCGGGGCCGGCAAGCGGGTGTACGTCGCGATCACGGACGACGCGGTGTTCAGCCAGGCGGCGCACATCAGCCATTGATCAGCGCCGATCAAGTGGCCGTAGGCGACCCCGACGATGGCCGACAGTGCCCCCAACTGCCGACAGCGGCGAGCCACGGCCGCATCCGCGGCCTCGGGCGTGAAGACGACGCGGCATTGCGTCGCGGCTCGCGCAGTGGCGAGCAAGACAGTGAGCGCCCCAAGGGCGCCAGTGAACAGTGGATCCATGCATTGACCTCGACGGTTGTTGCCCACGGATCGTTATCCGCAGGCGGCACCGGCTCCATGCCGGTGCTTCAAATCACAGCCCGAAGGGCTGCAGCGTCAGAGATCTGTTATCTGCCAGACCGCGCGGCAATCAACTCACGGCCATTGCCGGGAGACGAGGTCGTGCGAGCAACGGGGCAGGTGCAGGTGTGCATCGAGATCGAAGGAAAAGCGCCTCCGTGGAGGAGTCCACAAACTGTAGGGCAGTTGGCGTGAAATCACAAAGCGCAGCGCGAGCGAACACTACATCGGCGTCGTATTGCGACAACGTGCCCGAAGGCCGCTTCGTGATCGCAACGACGGGTTGCGTGTACGTTGTCCGCGTTCGCGGTCGATCGATCTTCGGCCACCGGATCAAGTCCGCGTTTTGGATTTTCGTCTGCGCAGCTAGCGCTGACGTTGATCGAATTCGATGCCGCGATCACGACGTCCAACGACCACGAAATGAACTAAGCCTTAACCAGGTCCTAGGTCGTTTTCGAAGTCCTCCGCGCTCGAGAATGGAACGAACAACTCTCGATCCGAGCCACGTCATGAACCCGCTCTCCCACACCGATACCGACGGCGATCCCGACGCCATTGACGACACCGTTCCCTACGATGCCGTGGGCTCAACGCTGACGGTGCCTGAGGTTTTCGATCCCCTGCCCTATGCCGACTTCTGCGGCCGGCACGCGCACCGGCTTGCCCGACGGGCAGGAGATCCGGCGGTGGTTGTACAACTGCGTTGGGTCGAGCGGCAACTCTGCGTCACTGGCGTTGCCTCAGTCGATGCCGCCACCGCGCGGGAATGGATTGGGCCGCTGCAGCTGCTGCTCGAAGCGCCAATCGACGCAGCAGACTGCGGCGAGAGGCTGCGCGTTGTCGCCGACGAGCTCGTCCGCATGACACGAGCAAGCCAGATCGACTTCGAGCGCGTCGGCGAACGTGGCAGCGAGGTTCATCTGCTCAAGCCATATTTTGTCGAGGCGGCGTGCGGTCTGCGCAGCGACACCTGGGATGCCGACATTGACCGGCCACTGACGTGCGGCGCCTGCTTGGATTTGTTCTACCGCGGGTCTGGCCCGGAGCCTGCTGAGCCACCGCGCGTGACGATCACGCAGGCAGAACTCAAGCGCGTGGCTTCGTACCTGGCACGTCAACAGGCCGATCGCCTCCTGGAGTTGATCCTCGGTCGAAACCATGGCAAACGCTGAGTCGGCAACTGCTCCAACGTCCCGACGGGTGCCTGCCTTCGTGGGCATGCCTTTGACGCTGGGCCGCAAGCTCGCAAGCAGGCTGCCGGAGAGTGCCAATGGCATCCGGCTGCATGGTGCCTGGCTGCAACGGCGGTTTGTGATCGTGCGCTACAGCCATCCGCCAACGCGTGTCGAGCAGCCACTGGCCCACATCGATGCCGACGAGCTGGACCTGCCCACTGGCCTGGCCCCGGAGCGCTTTGTCGCCGAAGCCCGCAGTTTCGGCATGCGGATCGAGGCGCTTCGTCGTCGGATCAAGACCTTCGAAATCGAAGAAGACGTGGATGGCGTGTCGCACATCGTGCACGCTTTCCACCACATCGCCGTCTGTGGATTCCGCGGGCCATGGCCTCTTGGGCCGGCGGTAGTGTCCGCCCCGACCTGTCAGACCTGCCTTATCGCGTCTGCCATCCGTCCGGTGTTTCGTGCGCGTTTCCATCCCGCCGTCGATACCTGACGGCCCCGTCTGTGGTTACGAAGCCTTTAGCGGCCTTCTGGTTACGTTACTGTCGGGTTGCCGGGGCACTTGCCGGATGTCGACGTGGATACAAGGTTCAGCCGTGGATCGTATCCACGCACAGGTGTCGTGGACCTGCCACTGGAATCGGCGCCGCAACGGCCCTCTGTCGGCCGCCAGTTTCGCGGATCGGTCCTGGTGGGTCGGCGCACGGTGCACTGGGCCCTTCGATCTGCACGGCGCTGCTCATCGAATCAGGGAAACCGAACTTGTATCAACCCTAGCGCGATCCTACGATCTGCGCATCGACATCTGAGGACCCACCGCCATGAATCTCTGTCTCGTCACATCGCTCGCTACGTTGCTGCTGGCTGCCAGCGGCAGCACTGTCGCCATTGCGCAGACCGACTGGCCGGCTGCCAAGCCGGTCACGCTCATCGTGCCCTCGTCGCCCGGCGGCGGCACCGACGCCTACGGCCGCATCCTCGCGCAGGCGCTGACCGAGCAACTGAAGCAGAGCTTCGTGGTCGACAACAAGCCGGGCGCCAGCGGCGCTATCGGCGCCACCGCGGCGGCCAAGGCCGAGCCCAACGGCTACACCATCCTCGTCGCCTCGAACTCATCGCTTGGTATCAATCCGATGCTGATGAAGAACC
>DATDES010000135.1:0-15648 GCA_036522975.1 Burkholderiaceae bacterium
AAGATGCCGCCCTGCCCGTTCGGCACGTCCTTGCCGGTTTCGTCGACGACAGCCGCTTGGATGCCGGGGAAGGGCAAGGTGCAGGAACCAGGCACCAGGGTTGTCACACCCGGCAGCGGCGTGATCATGTGGCCGCCGGTCTCGGTCTGCCAGAAGGTGTCGACGATCGGACAACGTCCGCCGCCGACATGCTTGTGGTACCACTCCCAGGCGGCGGGGTTGATCGGCTCGCCGACCGAGCCGAGGATGCGCAGGCTGGACAGGTCAAAACTCTTCGGGTGCACGGCCTCGCTGGCTTCGGCCAGCTTGATCAGGGCGCGGATCGCCGTCGGTGCGGTGTAGAAGATGCTGACCTTGTGCTTGGCGATCGTCTTCCAGAAGCGTGCCGCGTCGGGATAGGTCGGCACCCCCTCGAACACGATCTCGGTGCCGCCCAGGGCCAGCGGGCCGTAGGTGATGTAGGTGTGGCCGGTGACCCAGCCAATGTCGGCCGTGCACCAGAAGATGTCGTCGTCCTTCAGGTCGAAGGTCCACTTCGTCGTCAACGCCGCGTGCAGCAGGTAGCCGCCGGTGCTGTGCTGCACGCCTTTGGGCTTGCCAGTCGAGCCCGAGGTGTAGAGCAGGAAGAGCGGGTGCTCGGCCTCGACCCATTCCGGTTCGCAGGTCGTGGGCTTGCCGCTCAATTCCTCGTGCAGCCAACGGTCGCGGGATGGATTCCAGACGATGTTGCCGCCGGTGCGCTTGTAGACCATCACGTCCTTGACCGACTCGCATCCGCCCAGCGCGATCGCCTCGTCGACGATCGCCTTCAGCGGCAATTGCTTGCCACCGCGCAACTGCTCATCGGCGGTGATGACCATCACGGCGCCGGCGTCCTGCACGCGATCACGCACCGACTGGGCCGAGAAACCGCCGAAGACCACCGAGTGGATAGCGCCGATTCGGGCGCAAGCCTGCATCGCCGCGACACCCTCGACACTCATCGACATGTAGATCAGGACCCGGTCGCCCTTCTTGACGCCGCGCGCCTTCAGCGCATTCGCGATCTGGCACACCTTGGCCAGCAGATCGCGGTAATTCACCTTCGTGACGGCGCCGTCGTCGGCTTCGAAGATGATCGCCACCTTGTCGCCGAGGCCCTTCTCGACGTTGCGATCCAGGCAGTTGTACGAGACGTTGAGCGTGCCGTCCTCGAACCACTTGAAGAACGGCGCGTGGTCGCGGTTCAGGCCCTTGGTAAAGGGCTGCTTCCAGCTCACGAATTCGCGTGCCAGGCGCGACCAGTAGCCTTCGTAGTCGGCGGCCGCCTCGGCCACCAGCCGGTCGAAGGCCGCCGGCCCGGCGACATGGGCCGAAGCCGTCAGTGCAGCGGGCGGTGGGTACAAGGTGTCGCTACTCATGCTTGTCTCCTGCAGGATCGTTGGATGGGTTCGGCCGGCAAGTTAGGGCCGAGCGCTGACCGACGCCTTACTCTGCCGCAAAACCGGTCGCCGTGCCGGTCCTCCCTACAATCCGCCGCATCCAAAATTGCGCTCCATCAAACAACATGGCCCAACGCCCAGAGTCACTGACACCCGAAATGCGAACCCTGCCCAAGCTCATCTTCATGAGCCGCTGGCTGCAATTGCCGCTGTACCTGGGGCTGATCGCAGCGCAGGGCGTCTATGTCTGGCACTTTCTGCTCGAGCTCTGGCACCTGATTGAGGCGGCATTCGGCGACCCGGCATCCCTGGCGATCCTGGCCAAGAGCGTCGGCTACAGCGGCGACGCCATCGGCCTGAACGAGACCATCATCATGTTGGTGGTGCTGGCGCTGATCGACGTGGTGATGATCAGCAATCTCTTGATCATGGTCATCGTCGGCGGCTACGAGACCTTCATCTCGCGCATGAACCTCGAAGGGCACCCCGACCAACCGGAATGGCTGAGCCATGTCAATGCCTCGGTGCTGAAGGTCAAGCTCGCAACCGCGATCATCGGCATCAGCTCGATCCATCTGCTCAAGACCTTCATCAACGCCGCCAACTACAGCGACAAGGTGCTGATCGCACAGACGGCGATCCACATCACCTTCCTGCTTTCGGCGATGGCGATCGCCTATACCGACCGCCTCATGTCGCATCCGAGGCCGGCCCACGGCTGACGCGCCCCGCCGCGACCAGGATCGCGGCACCGAGCAGGCCGGCAACGAGTGAACCGGCAAGCACTCCGAGCTTGAGCCGGGTCTCAAAGGCCGCGCCGAGGCCGTCGAAGGCCAACGCGCCGATGAACAGACTCATCGTGAAGCCGATGCCGCAGAGCACGCAAACGCCGAACAGCTGAAGCATGCTGGCACCCGCCGGCGCAGCCGCCAGCCCGCTGCGCAGCATGAGCCAGGCGCTGCCAAACACGCCGACCGCCTTGCCGAGGACCAAGCCCAACATGATGCCGAGCGTGATCGGTTCGAGCAGCGCGGCCAAGCTCGCACCGGCCAGGTTGACGCCAGCATTGCAGAAGGCGAATACCGGCAGGATCACGAACGCGACCCAGGGATGCAGCCCGTGTTCGACCCGCTCCAGCGGCGAGCCGCCCGCAGGGTCACGGGCCGGGACGGCCATCGCGGTCAGCACGCCGGCCAGCGTCGCATGCACGCCCGACTTGAGCACGAAGACCCAGATCAGCAGGCCGACTGCGGCATAGATGTCCACCCGCGTCACCTTCATGCGGTTCAGCGCGAAAAGCAGGGCCAGGCCTGCGACCGCCCCGGCCAGTGCGATGACCGAGAGCTTCTCGGTGTAGAACAGCGCGATGACGACGATCGCTCCCAGGTCGTCGATGATCGCCACCGCTGTCAGAAAGACTTTCAGCGACGCCGGCACGCGCGAGCCGAGCAACATCACGATGCCGATCGCGAAGGCGATGTCGGTGGCCGCCGGGATGGCCCAGCCTTGCAGGGCCTGGGCATCACCCCGGTTGATTGCGCTGTAGATCATGGCCGGGACCGCCATACCTCCTAGCGCTGCCACCAGCGGCAACAGGGCCTGCCGCCGATCGGCCAGTTCGCCATCGACGAACTCGCGCTTGATCTCGAGACCGACCAGGAAGAAGAACACCGCCATCCACAGGTCGTTGACCCACACCAGCAGGGTCTTCTCCAGCACGAGGGTCGCGCCCAGCACCAGCGAACCCGGCGTGCGCAGGAAGCCCTCGTACCAGCCTGCCCAAGGCGAGTTGCTGACGATGAGCGCGGCCATCGCCGCGACGGCCAACACGACGCCAGCGGCGGATTCATGGGCGAAAAAGCGCACGAATGCGTTTGGGGCGGATTCACCTTCTCGCGTCATTGGCGATTTCCTGCGTGTTGTTCTGATCGAGGCAGACCCCGATCTTGCCGTACCGGGCGCGCCTCGCGCTGAAGCGCTGAGGACAGCCGCAGCGCAGGTCCGCGTACACCTTGCTGCCACGTCCATGCAACCGGCCGAGCTTCTTGCGAGATCGGCCGAATCCAGGAGCCCGCCTGAACACCCGGCTCAAGGGCCATGAAGAAGTGCCCGCCGTCTCGTCGGTGGCGACCGGCCGTTTCAAGGCTCGACAAGGCCTCAAACACCCTGCGCTACGAGATTTCGTACGCCGGGCTCGAGGGCGATGTCCGCCAGTCCCACGTCCACATCGGCCAGTGCGGCGTCAATCCGTCGCCCGTGGCGTCGACGCCACCCTGCGTGCAATCCGGCACCGTCAGCGGGGTGTTGTCGGCTGCCGACGTGGTCGGCCCCGCCGGGCAGGGTATCGCGCCGACCGAGTTTGCCGAGGTGCTGGCGGCCATCCGCGCCGGCGTCGCCTACGTCAACGTCCACTCATCGAAGTTCCCCGGCGGCGAAATCCGGGGTCAGTTGCACGACGACGACTGAGGGCGGCGCGCGCTAGAGAGCGCGCGCGTCGAAGGTATTGCACTGGGCCATGCTGCCCGACTCGAGCCCGCGCCGGAACCAGTTCTGGCGCTGCTGGCTCGTGCCGTGGGTAAAGCTTTCGGGCACCACGGTGCCCTGCGTCTTGCGCTGCAGCATGTCGTCGCCGATCTGCGCCGCAGCATTCATCGCCTCATCGACGTCGCCGCGATCGAGCCAGCCCTTGCCCTTCTGCGAGTGGTGGGTCCAGACGCCGGCAAAGCAGTCGGCCTGCAACTCCACGCGCACCGAGAGCGCATTCATTTGCCCTTCCGGCACCCGGCCGCGCATGCCGTCGACCTTGCCGGTGATGCCGAGCAGGTTCTGCACATGGTGTCCGACCTCGTGCGATATGACATAAGCCTGTGCAAAGTCGCCTGGCGCGCCCATGCGCGAGCGCAGGGTGTCGAAGAAGCCCAGGTCGATGTAAACCTTCTGGTCGCCCGGGCAATAGAACGGCCCCATGGCCGACTGCCCGGTGCCGCAGGCAGTCCCGACCGCGCCACGGAACAGCACCAGCTTAGGTTCGCGGTAGGCGACGCCGCCGGTCTTCATGACCGCACCCCAGACATCTTCGGTGTCGGCCAACACGGTGGCGACGAAGCTCGCCAGCGCATCGTTGGCTGGTGGCGCCTGCGCCGGCGCCTGTTGCGACGTCGGTGCTTCGATCGCGCCACCACCGCCGCTCAGCATGCCGAGCAGGGTCAGCGGATTGATGCCGAAAATCCAGCCGCCGACCAGCGCGATGACGATGGTGCCCAGGCCGATGCCGCGTCCGCCCCCAAGACGAAAACCACCACCGCCACCTTCACCGCGCCGATCCTCGACGTTCTCGCTCTGGCGCTGACCTTCCCATTTCATGGCGGCGTCTCCTGTTTGAGCCCAGTATGGACCTCCGCGCACGAAACGGGGCCTGCGAAGTCGCCGGCAAACAGTGTTCCCGCCGGCATGCGGCCTCTTCAGGTCTTGGGCAAGGTCACGCCGCGTTGGCCCTGGTATTTGCCGCCGCGGTCCTTGTAGCTGGTCTCGCAAACCTCGTCGCTCTCGAAGAACAGCACCTGGGCACAGCCCTCGCCCGCGTAGATCTTGGCCGGCAGCGGGGTGGTGTTGCTGAACTCGAGCGTCACAAACCCCTCCCATTCAGGCTCGAAGGGCGTGACGTTAACGATGATGCCGCAGCGCGCATAGGTGCTCTTGCCCAAGCAGATCGTCAACACGTTGCGTGGGATGCGGAAGTACTCCATCGTTCGCGCGAGCGCAAAGCTGTTCGGCGGGATCACGCATACATCGGCATTGATGTCGACAAAACTCTTCTCGTCGAAGTTCTTGGGATCGACCACCGTCGAGTAGATGTTCGTGAAGACTTTGAACTCCGGCGCGCAGCGGATGTCGTATCCGTAGCTGGAGGTGCCGTAGCTGACGATGCGCTTGCCGTCGGCGGATTGGCGCACCTGGCCCGGCTCGAAGGGCTCGATCATTCCGTTTTCGGCCGCCATGCGGCGAATCCACTTGTCACTCTTGATCGTCATGGCGCGGATTGTAGGCACCCTGTCACACCTGCCCAGCCGCTCTCGGCGCTACCATCTCTTCACGCTTGTCTGCAGGAGACCGCCATGAGCGCCGCCACCGAACTGATGGTGAAGTACGCCGCCTACCACCGTGACCGGCGCAACATAGCGACGCACTTCGTTGGCGTACCGATGCTGGTCTTTGCCGTCGGCGCCTTGCTGGCGCGGCCGAGCATCGACATCGCAGGATGGCCACTGACGCCTGCGGCGGTCCTCTGGGGCCTGAGCACGCTGTGGTACCTGACCCGGGGTGACCTGGTGCTCGGACTCGCCACGAGCCTGGCCAACCTGGTGCTGATCCTGGCCGCCCTGCCGCTGGGTCAATTGCAGACCACGGCCTGGATCGGCTGGAGCGTGGGCGTGTTCGTGGTCGGTTGGGCGATCCAGTTCGTCGGCCACTACTACGAAGGCAGAAAGCCCGCCTTCGTCGACGACCTGCGAGGCCTGCTGGTCGGGCCCATGTTCGTGGTCGGGGAGGCGCTCTTTTCCTGCGGCTGGGGCAAGGCCCTGCTGCAGGAGATCAACCGCCGTGTCGGGCCAACGCACCTGCGCGACCTCCACACGCCGGCCACGCGCTAGGCGACCGTTCGAGAAATCAGCCCGCCACCACCCGCACAGGTGGCCGCTCGGGTTCCGGCTCGGCGTCGAAGCGGTCAAAGCCGCAATAGCAAATGAAATGGCGCTGGCTGGCGCGGCCGAACAGGGCCATGCCCAACTTGACCGCCAGTTCATAGCCCATCTGCGTGACACCGTTGCGCGAGATCACGATCGGCACGCCGAGCTGCGCAGCCTTGGTGACCATCTCGCTGGTGAGGCGGCCCGTGGTGTAGAAAACCTTGTCCCCGCCCTGCCCCAGCGCCGAGTCGCCGTGCATCCACATCCAGCCGGCGATGGTGTCGATCGCGTTGTGGCGGCCGACGTCCTCGACGAAAGTCAGCATCTCGGTGCCGCGAAAGAGGGCGCAGCCATGCACCGAGCCAGCGCGGCGGTGGATGCTGTCGACCCGGCGCATGGCGTCATTGAGCTGCTGCAGCGTCGACTGGCGGATGCGCGCTGCCGCCGGCGGCGGCAACTTCACGCGGTCGATCTGGTCCATCAGGCTGCCGAACATCGTGCCCTGGCCGCAACCGGTGGTGACGATGCGGCGCGCGGTGCGGGCTTCGAAGTCACTCGCGCCTCCGCGCGTGGCGACCGCCGCGGCACTGACATCCCAGTCCACCGTCACCGAGTCGATTTCGGCCAACGAAGCCACGAGCTGCTGGTTGCGCAGGTAGCCCAGCGCCAGCAACTCGGGTGCGGCACCCAAGGTCATCAGCGTGACGATCTCGCGCTTGTCGACGTACAGCGTGAGCGGGCGCTCGGCCGGGATGTGCATCGTGCGGTGCTGGCCGAACTCGTCGAGGACCTGAACCTCGCGCGTCAGCGGCACGACTGCGCGCGTCAGGCGCGGCAGGCTCGTTTCGTCGCGGGCGGCGGGCAGTGGCAGCATTGCGACAGTCTACGCGCCGGGGTTCCGGCACGTCGGGGCCCGGGTTACTCGCTCAAATCTTCTTGGCCGGGTTGGTAGCTGCCGCGGGCGTCTTGGTGCTCGGCGGCGAAGCGGCGGTGGCCGGCGGCGAGTGCGCGCCGGCGGCCTCGAGCGGCTTGCTTTCAGGCGGCGTGTAAACGAACTGGCCGGGGTCGCTGCAAGGTGGCGTGGCGACCGGGGGCTTGACGTCCTTGCCGGCCTTCTTCGCGTCGGCCAGGTAGCGCACGGCCACGCGGTCCATCGACTGGCACAGTTTGAAGTTGTCGACCTTGCCGGCGTGGGCGGTCTTGGCCGCGGCTTCTGCCGCCTTGGCCTTGTCCTCGTCGGTCATGGCCGGAGCCGGGATCTTCGCCTGCGCCAAGCCCGTACACGCTGTCAACAGCGACAAGATGACGATACGCTTCATGTGCCCTCCACTGCGCGTCCACTCTGCTGTCCCGCCACCGGCGGCAAGGCACCGGAGCGCTGCGCCGGGATCTTGCCGGCCTTGATGTCGTCGTACCAGTACTCGTGATGCTCCTTGGCCCATGCCTCGTCGACCCAGCCGGTGCGCATCGCTTGGTAGGCGCCGTCGAGCCCGATCGTCCCCAGGTACATGTGGACCAGGAACAGGGTCATCATCAGCAGCGAGGCGATCAGGTGCACGAGGTTCGCGGCCTGCATGTCGGTTCTCAGGTAGTCCATGCCGGGGACCAGCTTGTCGAGCACGAAGCCGGAGCCCACAACCAGCAGCCCGAGGAAAATCACGCCCAACCAGAACACCGACTTCTCGCCGGCATTGAACTTGTGCGATGGATACTCGTGGCCGGTGACCATGCCCTTGATGCCGTAAATCAGCCACTTGAGGTCGTACAGCCGCAGCCAGTTGTCGCGGATGTAGGCGACGATGAACAGCACCAGCGCTACGGCAAAAACCGGGCCGACGAAATTGTGCAGGGTCTTCAGCGCGTAGGTCAGCCAGCCGAAGAGCTGGCCGCCGATGATCGGCAGCAGGAAGAACTTGCCGAAGGCGATGACCAGCCCCGAAACCTCGAGCACGACGAAACTGATCGCCACGGTCCAGTGGATCGTGCGCTCGTAGGGCGTGAAGCGCTCGATCTTGCGGCCGATGTCGGAGCTGTGGCCACCCATCTTGCCGAGCTTCCAGTAGACGAGCGCGATGAACGCCATCACCAGCAGGAACAGCGCGCCGCCGTACGGCACGATCCAGCCATTGCGGAACTGGCGCCACAACTCGCCGGCCGTGGTGACACGCATGCCGGGAACCTGCACCATCGGCTGGATCAGCACGCCCTGTTCGACTCCGGGCAGGCTGCTGTAGCCCGGCTGGGTACCCGATTCGCGCACCCCGCGCCAGAGGGGCGCGTTGTTGCCGGGCTGGGACCTGGTGCGGTCGGCATTGCTCTCGTCGGGCTTGGGCTCGGCGGGCGCGACAAAGCCGGCCGGTGCGCCCTTGTCGGCGGCCACCGCAGGCGGGGCTGTCTGGGCCGGCGCCGGTGCGGCGGTCTGGGCCTGCAAGGCCGGCGCCACCACTGCCAGGGCCACCAGCAAGAGCGCGGGCAGGAGGCGCTTCATGGTGTCTTCGCGGCCGCCGGTGCCGTCTCAGCCGCCGCCAATTCAGGGGCACCGCGCGAATACTCGTTCTGACCCTGCACCCGCAGCCGCATCTGGGTCTCCCAGGCGTCCTTGTCGCCGGCCTTCCAGCCCGCTGCGACGTTGCCGCCCTGCGCGCCCTCCCAGGGCTTGGCGTCGGCCTTCTTGGCGGGCGTGGCGGTCTGCGCTTGCTCGGTACACGCGGCAGCGCAGGCGGCCAGCATGGCCAGGGCGATCGTGCTGCGCATGCTCATGACTTGGTTCCCTGTGCCGGCTTGCCGTAGGCCGTGCCCCAACCCCAGACTTCGCTGCCCTTGCCGCGCCGCAGCACGCGGCTGCGGAAGATGTCAGCCACCACGTCGCCGTCGCCGCCGAGCAGGGCCTTGGTCGAGCACATCTCGGCACAGGCGGGCAACTTGCCCTCGGCCAGCCGGTTGCGGCCGTACTTTTCCATCTCCGCTTCGCTGCCATTGGCCTCCGGGCCGCCGGCGCAGAAGGTGCACTTGTCCATCTTGCCGCGCAAGCCGAACGTGCCATTGGTCGGGAACTGCGGGGCACCGAAGGGGCAGGCGTAGGAACAGTAGCCGCAGCCGATGCAGATGTCCTTGTCGTGCAGCACCACGCCTTCGTCGGTGCGGTAGAAGCAATCCACCGGGCAGACGGCCATGCACGGTGCATCGCTGCAGTGCATGCAGGCCACCGAGACGCTTCGCTCGCCGGGAATGCCGTCGTTGAGGGTGACCACACGCCGCCGGTTGACGCCCCAGGGCACGTCGTGCTCGGCCTTGCAGGCGGTGACGCAGCCGTTGCACTCGATGCAGCGCTCGGCGTCGCAGATGAATTTCATTCTTGCCATGTCATCGACTCCTTAGGCACGCTCGATCTGGCAGACCGTCGTCTTGGTTTCCTGCATCATGGTCACGCTGTCGTAGCCATAGGTCGTGGCCACATTGACCGATTCGCCGCGCACCACCGGAGCCGCCCCCTGCGGGTAGTACGCCGCCATGTCGACGCCGCCCCAGCGACCGGCAAAGTGAAAGGGCAGGAAGACCGTGTCGGCGTCCACGCGCTCGGTGACGAGGGCTTTCACGCGTAGGCCCTTGAACTCGGGCACCGCCGCCATCGGCGGCGTCTTCACCCACACGAACTCGCCGTTGCGGATGCCCCGGTCATTGGCGGCCTTGGGGTTGATCTCGACGAACATGTCCTGCTGCAACTCGGCCAGCCAGGGGTTGGAACGGGTCTCGTCGCCGCCGCCCTCGTACTCGACCAGGCGCCCGCTGGTCATGACCAGCGGGAAGGTCTTGCCGATGTCCTTGTTCTTCTCCTGCACGGTCTTGTACAGGGTTGGCAGACGCCAGAAAGCCTTTTTGTCATCGTGCGTCGGGTACTTGGCCACCAGGTCGGGGCGGGTCGAATAGATCGGCTCGCGATGCTGCGGAATCGGATCAGGGAAGTTCCAGACCACGGCCCGGGCCTTGGCGTTGCCGAAGGGATGGCAGCCGTGGTTGACCATGGCCACACGGATGATCGCCCCACTCGGGTCGGTCTTCCAGTTCTTGCCCTCGGCGGCCTTCTTCTCGTCTTCGCTGAGTTCGTCCCACCAGCCCAGCTTCTTGAGCAGCAGGTGGTCGAACTCGGGGTAGCCGGTGGTCAGGTCGGCGCCCTTGCTGTGCGAGCCGTCGGCGGCGAGCAGCGAGACGCCCTCCCGCTCGACACCGAAATTGGCGCGGAAGTTGCCGCCGCCATCCATCACGTGTTTGCTCGTGTCGTACAGGTTGGGTGAACCTGGGTGCTTCATTTCGGGTGTGCCGAAGCAAGGCCAGGGCAGCCCGAAATAATCGCCGTCGAGCTTGTAGCCCGTTTCCTTGTCGATACCGCCCTTGGCCCTGAGTGTCCTCACGTTGAAGACGTTCATGTTGCGCATGTGCGCCTTCAGGCGCTCGGGGCTCTGGCCGGTATAGCCGATGGTCCAGACGGATTGGTTGATCTCGCGCAGGATGTCCTCGGGCACCGGCTCGTCCATGCCCTTGACCTTCTGGAACTTGTAGTTCTTCGTCAGTTCCTTGTCGAAGCCGAGCTTGGCCGCCAACTGGTACATGATCATGTGATCGGTGCGGCTGTCCCAGAGCGGCTCGATGACCTTTTCACGCCACTGCAGCGAGCGGTTGCTCGCGGTGCACGAGCCGCTGGTCTCGAATTGCGTCGTGGCCGGCAGCAGGTAGACGGCCCGGTTGGGGTTTTGATCCTCGGCCTTGCCGGGCATCGCAGCCATCGCTGCAGTGGCCGACGGGAAGGGATCGACCACGACCAGCAGGTCGAGCTTGTCCATCGCCTTCTTCATCTCGAGGCCACGGGTCTGCGAGTTCGGCGCGTGGCCCCAGAAGAACAGGCCGCGCAGGTTGCTGTCCTGATCGATCAGTTCGTTCTTCTCGAGCACGCCGTCGATCCAGCGCGACACCGTCATGCCCGGCTTGGTCATCATGCCCGGCGCGTACTGCTTCTTGATCCACTCGAAGTCGACCTTCCAGGTCGCCGCGAAGTGCTTGAAGGCGCCTTCGGCCAGGCCGTAATAGCCAGGCAGCGAGTCGGGGTTGGGGCCCACGTCGGTGGCACCCTGCACGTTGTCGTGGCCGCGGAAGATGTTCGTGCCTCCGCCCGAGACACCGACGTTGCCGAGCGCGAGCTGCAGGATGCAGGATGTGCGCACGATTGCGTTGCCGGTCGAGTGCTGGGTCTGGCCCATGCACCAGACGATGGTGCTTGGACGGTTCTCGGCCATGGTGCGAGCCACCTTCAGGCAGGTGGCCTCGTCGACGCCGCAGGCCTCCTCAACCTTGTCGGGCGTCCATTTGGCGAGCACCTCCTCGCGCACCTTGTCCATGCCGTAGACACGGTCCTCGATGTACTTCTTGTCTTCCCAGCCGTTCTTGAAGACGTGGTAAAGCACCCCGAAGACGAAGGGGATGTCGCCGCCCGAGCGGATGCGCACGAAGTCGTCGGCCTTGGCCGCCGTGCGCGTGAAGCGCGGGTCGACCACGATCACCTTGCAGCCCTTCTCCTTGGCGTGCAGCAAATGCAGCATCGACACCGGGTGCGCCTCGGCCGCGTTGCTGCCGATATACATCGCCGCCTTGGAGAGCTGCATATCGTTGTATGAATTGGTCATCGCACCGTAGCCCCAGGTATTGGCTACGCCCGCGACGGTGGTGGAGTGGCAGATGCGCGCCTGGTGGTCGGTGTTGTTGCTGCCCCAGAGGCTCATCCACTTGCGCAACAGGTAGGACTGCTCGTTGTTGTGCTTTGACGAACCCACCACGAAGATCGAATCCGGGCCGCTCTGCTTTTTCAGCTCGAGCATCTTCGCGCTGATCTCGTTCAGGGCCTGGTCCCAACTGATCTTGACGTACTTGCCGTCGACCAGTTTCATTGGGGTGCGCAGGCGGTACTCGCCATGCCCATGCTCGCGCACCGCGGCGCCCTTGGCGCAATGCGCGCCCAGGTTGATCGGCGAATCGAAGACCGGTTCCTGACGGGTCCAGACCCCGTTCTCGACCACCGCATCGATCGCGCAGCCCACCGAGCAATGGCCGCAGACCGTGCGCCGGACTTCCAGCTTCGCGGCCCCTTCAACCGGCTTGGCGCCCTCGGCGGCATGCGCCTTCTTGACCAGCATCAGTTGCGAGGCGGCCATGCCGGCGCCCACGCCCAGGCCTGAGCGGCGAAGGAAGGCGCGTCGGTCCATCGTCGGGATCGCGCGGCCCATGCCACGAGCCAGGCTGGAAACGAGCGCAGACGAACGGGCCGCGTCGGTCGCGGCGGATTTGCGTGTGAGCAACATGAAACGGCTCCTAGAAGCAGATGGCGCGCTGCGCGCGGGCGGTCGCAGCGATCAGACGCGGGTGGTCTGGTAGTAGTCGAGCACGTGCTGGGTCAGCTGGTAGCCGCCACCATCTTCAGGGGCGGGTTTGGGCGCCTCGACCACAGTCGGTTTGGTCAGCGGCACCGCGACGGCGGCGACGGCCAGGGCCCCGGCAGAACCGGCGCCCACGAAAAGGCGGCGCCGCGACAGTTCGGCAGATTTCGGTGCATTCATGCTGGTCTCCACTTGCCCGTTCAGGTCATGACGACACAGGCTGTATAACCCATTAACGGGGCTTAGCCTTGGTTAGACAATCAGGTATGCCCCTAGTTTCATAGCGCACGGCGAGTTAGGCAAGGCTTGACATTCCGCTTGGCAAAGAAACTGCTCACTCGAGCATATCGAACCCTTGAGTTTCCACTTCGACGAAGGCCCGCGTCATGTCAGCCACCTTGCGCCACAGAACGGCACGCGGGTGCACCGCGACGGCCTCGGTGCAACGCTCGACCCAGGGCTGCACCTGCGCTCGAAAGAAGCGCCGCTGTTGTTCGAGGTTACATACCCCCGCATCGTCGCCGGCAATAAGGTAGCGCATCACCTCGAGCACACAGGCAATGTGGTCTTCGGTCTCCTCGCGGGTCTCGTCGCGTGCCAGGCCGATCGAGGCCAGATGCTGGCGCAGCAGGGCCAGCGGCTTTTCGTTCAGGAACCCGCTGAGGTAGTAGGAGCCATAGAGGAAAACCTCCGGCTTGCCGACACCACCAAACAGGGCGTCGAATTCCGTAGCGGCAGCACTGGGGCTCGTGCCCCGCATGGCCGCAACCAGGTCCTGCCACGGTGCCTCGAGAAAGCCGCCCGGCTGCGGCGCCTCGGTCACCGCAACACCGAACTGGCCGAGCAGCTCTTCGTCCGGCGGCGCGATCCACAGACGCGCCAGCAATCCATAGAGCTCGGCGCGGGCCAGTTCCTCGCTGGCGTCGGCGCTGGCGAAGGACAACGGTGCATTCATCGGTTCGTCCTTGCCGCTGTGCGCCGTCCAATCGAACGATGCGCGTCGCAGTTCGGATGCCCGTGTGGGCTCATAGATCGGTGACCCTGATTTCGCTGGCGCTGCTGTGCAGGTCGATGACCCGACAGTCGCCGCACATCCGCAACCTCGCTGCCCCCTCGCCCTGGAATGCCGGATGGCCGCCGACCTTGGCGATCATCGCCTCGATCGCCTTCAAGGTGCCGAAGGGCTTGCCGCAGCGGATGCAGGCGAAAGGCTCGGCCTCGTGCAGCACCCGCACCGACTTGCGGGCCTTGCCGCCGTCGGCCAGCCACAGGCGCGGCACCAGGCTGATCGCGCCTTCCGGGCAGGTGGTCGCGCACAGGCCGCATTGCACGCAGTTCTTTTCGATGAAACGCAACTGCGGCCGCTCGGGGTTGTCGGCCAGCGCCGCCTCGGGACAGGCGCCGACACAGGACAGGCACAGGGTGCACTTGTCGGTATCGATGGCCAGGCTGCCCCAGGGCGCGCCGGCTGCTGGCAGCGTTATCTCGTCCTCGGGCTGCGGCGCCTGGGCGAGCAGATGGTCCAGCGCCAGATCGAGCGTCGCGCGCTTGTCGGCCTGCGCGGCCAGGGCGGCCGGCTTGGCCACGCCCACCGCCGCAGGCGCCTGCAGCGCGCGGTCCAACTCTGGCAGATCGCGGGCATCCCTGGCCTCGATGAGGCGCAGATGCTCACCGGCATAGCCCAGGCCCTGCAGGACCGCTTCGGCCAGCGCCATCTGTTCGGCCAGTGCCTGCCGGTATTCCGGGGCCTCCTCGTCAGTGAGCAGGACCCAAACCTGGCTGGCGCCCAGCGCGATCGCTGCCAGCCACAGGTCGATCCCGACGCTGGCGGTATGCCAGAGCGCCAGGGGCAGCACGCGTGCCGGCACGCCATGAATCGCCTTGTCGGTGCGCGCAGCGCGGCCGAGCTCGCCGATCAGGCGGCTGCCGGCCTGCTGGCTGTGCAGTAGCAGGGCCGCATCGCGCCCGCCGGCCTGCCGGTAGGCACCCAGCAGGCTGCGCAACTGCCGGCCGAAGTCGGTGGTGTTGGGGGTGGCATAGGCCAGGGCCCCGCTCGGACAGACGGTGGTACAGGCGCCGCAGCCCACGCACAAGTGCGGTTCGACAATGATGCCGCCGCCCTGCCCACCCGCTTGTGGCGTCGCCGCGGTGCCCGCCACGCCGCGATGGCGCATGCCAGCCTTGCCCTTCAGGCTGGCATCGCTGCGGATGGCACGCGCCGAGCAAACATCGATGCAGGCGGTGCAGCCAATCTGCTCGTTGCGGCTGTGCGCACACAGCTTGGGCTTGTAGTGGAAGAACTTGGGCTTGTCGAACTCGCCGACCGCGTCGCGCAATTGCAGCACCGCCGCTGTCAGCCTGCGGTCATCGGCACCGGCATGGTGATAGCCCTGGGGCGGCTGGTGCATCGCGAACGCCGGCTCGGCGCGCAGGTCCAGCACCATGTCGAAACTCTCGGTGGTCGTCTGAGCCGCGCGATCGAAGTCGATCGCACTGGCGGCGCCGCAGGCCACCACGCAGTCCCGATGGCTCTTGCAGCGCGCCAGGTCGATGCGGTAGTTGAAATCGATCGCTCCCTCCGGACAAACCGCGATGCAGGCGTTGCAGCGCGTGCACAGGTCCAGGTCGATCGGGTTGTCACTGGCCCAGGTGGCCTCGAAGGCACCCAGCCAACCGCTCAGGTGGGTCAGTCGGCCGCTGTGCACGGCGCGGTCGTGGCCCTGCGCCAGGGCCCCATGTCCGCTCACGACCAGCAGGCTGACATCGAGGTCGCTGCCCAGCAGCGACGCGGCGTGTTCGGCGGCCGCCGCATCGCCGATCACCAGGCAGCGCCCGATGCTGCGGTAGCCGACGGTGGCCACCGGATCACCCGCCGGCAGTTGGGCCTGGGCAATCAGGGCCGCCAGCTTGGGAGTGGCGCTGGCGGCGTCCTTGGACCAGCCGCCGGTTTCGCGGATGTTGACGAAATGGATCGGCCGCTCCTCCAGCGAAGGCGCCCCTTCGGTCTGGCTGCTCAGTTCGAGAAAGAGGCGCGACTCCTGCGTGCAGGCGACCAGCAGATCCTCGCCGTCCTTGGCGGCGCGCTGGAACGCGGCCGCCTCACGCCGGCACAGCAGCGTG
>DATDES010000136.1:0-2037 GCA_036522975.1 Burkholderiaceae bacterium
AGCAGTTGCGTTCATTGGTGGTTGCCTCAAGAAGCAAGAGGCCCACAGCACTCTCGCACTGCGGGCCTCTCTGGATGGTGGCTCCCCGACCTGGGCTCGAACCAGGGACCTACGGATTAACAGTCCGGCGCTCTACCGACTGAGCTATCGGGGAAAACAGCCGCAGATTATAGCGGGCCTCTAGAACCGCAGATCGAGCGACGCACGGGCGGTTCGGGGTGCGAGCGGGTAAAGGTAGCTGTGGCCGAACTGATAGGGGGCCTCCTGCCAGGCGTGGCGGTCTGCCAGGTTGTCAATGCCCAAGCGCCATACCCACTCCTGCGCCCCAACGCGCTGCGTGTAGCGCAGGCCCAGGTCAATGCGTGTCCAGCCCGGCGTTTCGACGCTGTTGTCGGGTAGCACCATGCGGCTTCCTTCGTAGGTGACGAAGCCCACCAGTGCCAGCCCAGGAAGCGCCGGTACGTTGTAGGCGGCCTGGAGCTTGAGGCTGCGTGCCGGTACATTGGTCGGGCGTAGGCCGTTGAGCAGCGGGTCGTCGGAGCCGCTACGACGCGCGCGGAGCCACATCGCGCTACCGCGCAGCGACACCGCATCGAGGCGCCACTCGGCCTCGGCCTCGATGCCTTGGTGTCGCGCGATCCCGTCGGTACGCCGAACACAGGGGTCGGCGTCGTCGCAGTCGCCGACCGACGGGGCGTCGTCGTCGACGTGGAAGTCGTTGGCCGTTGGCCGACGGATGTCGAACAGCGCGAGCCGCCAATCCACCGTTCCACCGGCGTGCTTGATGCCGAGTTCGACTTGGCGGCTCTTCAGGGCCGGCAGTGCCTGGCCGGCGTTGACGTAGTAGCCGCGGTTGGCGACCACCTCGGACTCGATGCCTTGGCCGGCGCTGATGTAGGCCTGGGTCTGCGCGTCCAGTGCATGGGCCAGCCCCAACCAGGGCGTTGTGAACGACTGGCTGTAGTCGATCGCGCGTGATCCGTCGGTGCGCGCGCTTTCGCGTTCGAGACGCGTGTGGCGCAGGCCAGCCCAGAGGCTCCAGCGGGAGTCGAGCGTGATCGCGTCCTGCAGATGCAACTCGGTGCTGCGCTCGTCGCGGTTGGTGTTCTCGTCGGTCAGTGTCGGGTCGGGCGGCACGGTCGCGCGCCCGTCGATCGTGCCGACGCCGACCGGGTTGAACGCCTGGCGCTGGAAGCGAGCCTCGTGGCGCGTAAAGAGGACGCCGGCATTGAACTGGTGCGTGAGGCCGGCCACGCGCGCGCGGCCTTTGAGCGCGATGTCGAGGGCATCGCTGGTGCGGCGTTCGTCTTCGCTACGGAAGTCGTAGAAGTCGAAGCTGCCGTCCGAGCAATAGCGGTCGTACACGTTCTCGGCGCTGCAGCCAAATGGGAACGCGATGCGGTCGTCGCTGACCAACCGCTGGCGCATGGCATGCACGACGGCGTCGACCATGTGCTCGGGACTGTCGACGAGGTTGTGCGTCAGGCGCAGCGAGCCGGTTTGGCCGGCCAGCACCACCGGCAGGCTCCAGTCCTGGTTGTTGAGGTTGATGCGCGGGTCGATGTCGCGCGCGTCGGGCAGGCGGGCGCCGAGCAGGCTGAAGCCTGGGGTGCTGGGCTGACTCTGGCGGCTAAGCTCGATCTCGGCCTCGACGAAAGTGGCCCCGCCGAGACGGGCGTCGAACGCGGCACCGAGCAGCGAGCGGTCGCCACGGCTCGCGCGCAGTTGCGGATCCAGGCGAGCGGCGCTGGCGTTGACGCGCCAGCCGAATGCATCGCTGCGGTCGCCGACGTCGAGGGCCGCCTCGAGCGAGCTGTCCTGCGCCCAGGCCAGGCTGGCATCGCGGATCCGGCCGTGCGGCCGCTTGACGACCAGGTTCAGCAGGCCACCGGGTGAACTCGTGCCGGCCTGCAGGCCGCTCGTGCCTTTCAACACCTCCAGGCTCTGCTTGTTGGCCTGTCCGATCACCGTTTCGGCGTTGATCGGCAGACCGTCGCGGCGGTAGTTGCTGCGGTTGTCAAGCGTGTAGCCGCGCAC
>DATDES010000137.1:0-14170 GCA_036522975.1 Burkholderiaceae bacterium
GCCGGTGATCGTGATGACGGCGTATTCCGACCTCGACAGCGCGGTGTCGGCCTTCCAGGGCGGCGCTTTCGAGTACTTGGCCAAGCCTTTCGACGTAGCCAAGGCGGTCGAGCTGATCCGGCGCGCGGTCGAGGAGAGTTTGCGTGAGGCGGTCGCCAGCGAGCGACCGGGCGACACGCCCGAGATGCTCGGCCAGGCGCCGGCTATGCAGGACCTGTTCCGTGCCATCGGCCGCCTGAGCCAGAGCCATGTCACCGTGCTGATCACGGGCGAGAGCGGGTCGGGCAAGGAGCTCGTCGCACGCGCGCTGCACAAACACAGCCCGCGCAGCAACGGGCCCTTCGTCGCCATCAACACCGCGGCGATCCCGAAGGACCTGCTGGAGTCCGAACTGTTCGGCCACGAGCGCGGCGCTTTCACGGGTGCGCAGACCATGCGCCGCGGCCGCTTCGAGCAGGCCGACGGCGGCACCCTGTTCCTCGACGAGATCGGCGATATGCCCTTCGACCTGCAGACCCGCTTGCTGCGGGTGCTGTCCGACGGGCAGTTCTACCGCGTCGGCGGGCACCAGCCGCAGAAGAGCACTGTGCGCGTGATCGCGGCGACGCACCAGAACCTCGAGCAACGGGTCAGGGACGGTGCTTTCCGCGAGGATCTGTTCCACCGCCTCAACGTGATCCGCTTGCGCCTGCCGGCACTGCGCGAGCGTCGCGACGACATCCCTATGTTGGCGCGCCAGTTCCTGCAGAAGAGCGCCAAGGACCTGGGTGTCGATGCCAAGCGCCTGTCCGACGCAGCGCTGGCGCGACTGGCTGCGTTCGACTTTCCGGGCAATGTGCGCCAGCTAGAGAACATCTGCCATTGGTTGACCGTGATGGCGCCGGCCCAGGTGGTCGAGCAGAAGGATCTGCCGCCCGAGCTATCGGCCGACGTGCCGATGGCGGCAGCACCGCCCGCGATCGCCGCGGCCGGTACAGCGGTGGCGGCTCCATCCACTGCCGCCGCGGCCGCGCCGGTGGCGCAGGTGAATCCGGGCGTGGGCGGCAACTGGCTCAGCGACCTCGAACGCGAAGCCCGCGCCCTGCTCGACGCCGGCACACCGGAAGTCTGGGACGCCCTGACCCGGCAGTTCGAGGCGAAGCTGATCCTGACGGCGCTCGACAGCACCCGCGGGCGCCGCATCGAAGCCGCGCAGCGCCTGGGCATCGGCCGCAACACCATCACGCGAAAGATTCAGGAACTCGGGCTCGACGACTGAGCCCTCCGGGCGTCCTGCGCGGGCGGGCTCAGCTTTCGGCCGTAAACCCGATCCGCTTGACCAGCGGCCCCCAGCGCTCGAACTCGGCGCGCTGGCTGCGTGCCATCTCCTCGGGCGTCGAACCCTGGGCCAGCAAGCCCACCACGGCCAGGCCGTCGATCACGCTTCTGTCCTTCAAGGCGGCGTTGATCGCGGCATTGGCCGAGGCCAGCGTGGCCGCCGGTATCTTGGCCGGGGCGTGAAAGCCGAACCACTCTTCGGTGGTCAGTTCGCCGAAGCCCTGCTCGGCGAAGGTGGCTACATCAGCCGCAAAGGGCAGGCGGCTGCTGCCCGACGTGCCGAGAAGACGCAGCTTGCCGGCACGGTGGTTGGGCAGGAAGTCGCCCGCGGGTGTGAACATTGCGGCGATCTGGCCTCCGACGACATCGGTGATGCCGGGTACCGAACCGCGGTAGGGCACATGCTTGAGATCGACGCTCTGGCTCAAGCCGAGCAATGCCCCCAGAAAATGCGGCGTCGAGCCGGCGGCCGGGGACCCGTAGTTGGCCTTGTCTGGATTGGCCTTGGCCCAGGCGACGAAGCCCTTCACGTCGGTCACGCCCGCCGGCACCACAGGGCCCACGGCCAGGCCGTGGTGCATGATCGCCGCGATAGCCACCGGCGCGAAGTCGGCGACCGGGTCGTAGCCCAACTTCTTGTACACATGCGGGTAGATCGACACCGCCGAGAACGGCGACAGGGCCAGCACCGAACCGTCGGCTACCGAGGCCTTGAGCCCGTCCAGCGCGATACGACCACCCGCCCCAGGCTTGTTCTCGACGACCGCGGCGCCCTTCGCGTAAGGCGTGCCCCCCACGCGCTCGGCCACTCGGCGGCAGGCGATGTCGCCTGCGCTGCCGGCCGGGAAGCCGTACAGGAACCTCGGCTGCTCGAAGGCTTGCGCGCGCACGAGCGAGGGTAGGGCAGCGGCGGCAGCGAGCAGCAGGCTCTGACGGCGGGTGACAGGCATGGTGTCATGTCTCCTTGATGGGCAGTTGGCAATGGGCGCGCGCCGGGCGTCAACTGCACAGCGCCCGGATGTCTTCCGGGATCGGAATGGCCTTGATGCGCTCCGGATTCACGGGGTCGCGAATCACGAAGGCGCGAACCTCCGTGCCTTCGCAGAGCATCGTATCGCCGCGCTTGATCACATGGCGGTGGCGGAAAGTCTTGGCGGCCCAGGCCTCGATGCTGGTGTGGACCTCAATCGTTTCGCCGTAGGTCGCGGGCTGGTGGAACTTGGTGTGGATCTCGAGCAGCGGCGTGCCGACGATCCCGCGCGTCTTCAGCAGCTCACGCCAGGGCGGTACGCCTTGCGCCCTGAAGAAGGCAAGCGACGCCTCGTCCATCCAGCGGGAGAAGTTCGGGAAGAAGACGATGCCGGCCGGGTCGCAGTCGCCAAAATGAACCTCGACGCGGTGGACGTGGGTCTTGGCCATGGCGTGCTCAGGGTCGGCCGACCTTGTGGGCCCGTTTGTCGAGGAAGGCCCGCACCCGCTCCTTGGCCGCGTCGTCGCCTTGCGCGATTGACGACATCAGCGACTCCATGAACAGTCCGTCGCTGGCCGGCAGGTCGGCGATGCGCGGCAGGGCCTGCGTGATCGCATAGTTGGAAAGCGCGGTATTGGTGGCGATCTTCTCGGCCAGGGCCAGCGCCTTGGCCAGGCCCTCGCCGTCGCCGACGCGGTAGTTCGACAGGCCGAAGGCCTGACCCTCGTCGGCATCGAAGACCCGGCCGGTCAGCATCATGTCAGTCATGCGCGCGACGCCCAGCAGGCGCGAGACGCGCACCGAGCCACTGCCGCCGACGAAGATGCCGCGGGTGCCCTCGGGCAGGGCATAGAAGGCGCTGCCCTCGGCGACGCGAAGGTGCGCCGAGGCGGCCAGTTCGAGACCGCCGCCAATGACGGCACCCTGCAGCACCGCAACCACTGGTACCGGTCCGAACTGGATCGCGTCGAAACAAGCGTGCCAGGCGCGTGAGTGCTGCATGCCCTCGCGCACATTGCGTTCGCGGACTTCGCTCAGGTCCAGCCCGGCGCAGAAATGCTCGCCTTCGCCGCTGAGCACGGCGGCGCCGATGTCGGGCGGGATATTGACGAAGACGGTATGCAACTGGGCCAGCAACTCGTCACTGATCGAGTTCCGTTTCTCTGGCCGGTTCAAGCGGATGTGCAGGACCGCACCGGCCCGTTCCAGGCGCAACAGTGGCAAGGCCGCCAGCGGGCCGCCGGGGTCGGTCAAGGGTGCAAAGGCGGTGGGCATGCGTCGTCCTCGTCAGGCCAGTATCACCCGCGCGGAGCAGGGCGTGGCATAAAGCGCCTCGACCTCTGCCGCGCGGCGCTCGAGCACCAGGCGTTGGTTGAGGTAGCCCTTGTCGGTGATCTCGCCGACGGCAGCGTCTGGGCTGCCTTCCAGCAGGAGGGCGCGGGTTGGCGCTTGCGACGAGCCGCCGCGCTCGGCGCGAAGGGCCTGCAAGCGCTCGCGTACCTGCTGCGAGACTTGCTCGAACGGCAATCGACGCGCGTTCTCGGTCAGGAAAATCAGCGCACCAACCTCGCTGCGGTCATGGCCGGTGATGACCACGTCCAGCGCGTGAGGCGCCAGTGCGGAAACCAGGGTCACGCGCAAGGTGCCGACCGAGACCCAGGTGCCACTGCTGAGCTTGAAATCCTCGGCCACCCGACCATCGAAGACGATGCCTTGCGATGCGTCCAGCGGATCGGCGAGGCGCCCGGCATCGCCGATCCGATAGAAGCCTTCGGCATCGAAGGCTTCGCGTGTGGCCACCTCGTTGCCGCGGTAGCCGGGAAAGATGTGGTCGCCCTTGACGCGCATCTCGAACTTGCCGGCATTGGGCACGAACTTGAGCGTCACCCCGGGCAGCGGCAGGCCGATCAACCCTGGACCTTCGGCCTGCCAAGTCAGCGCGGTTGCGGCCGGTGAGGTTTCGGTCGAGCCCCAGGAGGTGGTCATGAACACAGGATTGCTGCGCACGGCGCCGGCGAGCGCTTCGAGGCGCTGCCAGGTCGATGGCGGCATGCCCGAGCCGGCATAGAAGACCATCCGCAACCGGGCGAAGAAGTGCTGCGCCAGTTGGCGATCGGCTTCCAGCGCAGGCAGCATCATCTCGTAGCCGCGCGGCACGTTGAAGTGCAGCGTGGGTTGCACCGTGCGCAGATGGGTCAGTGTCTTCTCGATCCCGGCCGCGCCCGGGATGGGCCGGCCATCGTCGATGTACATCGTGCCGCCGCTGCGCAACACCAGGTTCGTGTTGTGGTTGCCGCCGAAGGTATGGCTCCATGGCAGCCAGTCGAGCAGCACCGGCTTGTGCCCTTCGAGCACGGCTCGCCATCCCTGCGCCAGCATCTGCTGGTTGGCACACAGCATGCGATGGGTGTTGATGACGACCTTGGGCTGGCCGGTTGAACCCGAGGTCAGCAGGTACTTGGCGTGGGTGTCGGGCGTGAGGGCCGTGAAGGCGTCCATCACGGCCAGCGTTTCCTGCGCGGTGAGCAGGTGGGCGAAGGACAGCCCACCGGGCGTCGTCGATGCGCCGGCGCTGAACACGGCGAGCGCGTCGATCCCGGCACCAGCCAGGGCGGGCGCGTAGGTTTCGGCGTTCGAGGCGTATACCAACCCAGGGGCCAAGATTCTGAGGATCGCGTGCAGCCGCGTGAAGTCGCCCTGCGCGAGCCGGCAATAGGCACTGCTCACGCTGCACACCGCGGTGCCGATGTGCATGCCAGCCAGCAGCAGCACCAGGTGGTCGAGTCCGTTGTCCGACAGCACGAGGATCGGCCGGCTGGCTGGCAGTTTCAGATCGAGCAGGGCCTGCGCGACGGCGCCGACACGCTGGCGCAGGTCGCGCCAGGACAGGCGGGTCCACTCGCCGGCCGCGGCCGGTTCGGCGAAGGCCGTCGCGCCGGGTGTCTCCCGAGCCCAATGTTCGAGCCATTCACCGACGCAGCGCGCGTAGGCCTGCAGCGGTTCGGGCGAGCGCAGCGTGAAGCTGCCGTCGGACCGGTCGATGCGAAGGACGCGCGGCGCACTCTCGGTCGACGGCTTGCTCATCGGGGAATCAGGCCGAAAGGGCATCGCCGCGGTCCCTCGCGGTGCTAGGCCAGCGTCAAGACCACCGGTGCGTGGTCGCTCGGCCGCTCGTTCTTGCGCGTTATCCGGTCGATGCTGCAGGTCTGGACCGAGGACTTCAGTGCCTCGCTGACCAGGATCAGGTCGATGCGCAGGCCCTGGTTCTTGCGAAACGCCAGGTTGCGGTAGTCCCACCAGGACCAGGACTTGGGCGGCTGTTCGAACAGCCGGAAACCGTCCACCAGCCCCAGCGCGACCAGCTTCTTCAAGTGATCGCGCTCCTCGTCGGTGCACAGGATCTGCCCGGCCCAGGCGATCGGGTCGTACACGTCGCGGTCGTCTGGGGCGATGTTGAAGTCGCCCAGCAAGACCAGCTGAGGGTGCCGCAGCACCTCGTCTGAGATCCATTCGCGCAGCGCTCGCAGCCAGCGCAACTTGTAGTCGAACTTGTCGGTGCCCGGCGCCTGTCCATTGGGAACGTAGGCACCGACAATGCGCAGGCCATCGACCGTGCCGGTGATCACCCGCGCCAGTGGATCGTCAAAGCCGGGAATGTTGCGCACGATGTCCGTGGCCTCGTTCTTGGACAAGAGCGCCACGCCGTTGTAGGTCTTCTGGCCGAACCAGTGAACCCGGTAACCCGCGGCCTCGATCTCGGCATGCGGGAACTTTTCGTCGGTGAGCTTCGTTTCCTGCAGCACCATCGCATCGGGCTGGTGCGCCTGCAACCAGGCGAGCAGTTGCGGCAGGCGCACCGCCAGCGAGTTGACGTTCCAGGTCGCGAGTTTCAAGGCCGGTTCATCCTGTCGCAGTTGTAGGCTGCGCCAGTGTTGCACATGGATCGTGATGGAGGTGCAAGAGTGAACGCCATGCGAAGTCTTTGGGTTCTGCTGGTCGGCGGCGTTCTGGCCCATGCCGCCGCGGCCCAAGCGCAGTCCGGCCAGGAGCCCTGGGAGGCGCTGCGCAACGGTGCCATCCTCGTCCTGCGCCACGCCTCGGCGCCCGGCGGCGGCGACCCGCCTGGCATGACACTGGGCGACTGCCACACGCAGCGCAACCTGGATGCGGGTGGACGAGAGCAGGCGCGCCGGATCGGGGAGCGCCTTCGTCAGGAGAAGGTCGCGGTCGGCGCGGTCTGGAGCAGCCAGTGGTGCCGCACGCGCGAGACGGCCGAGCTGATGAAGCTCGGGCCGGTGCGGGAGGTCCCGGCCTTCAACTCCTTCTTCGGCGACCGCAACGCCGAGCCGGCGCAGACCGCCGCGGCGCGCGAACTGCTTCTGGGCTGGCGCGGCCCCGGAGCCCTGGTGGTGAGCAGCCATCAGCTCAACATCAGCGCACTCACCGGCTTACCGACCGCGTCCGGCGAGGGCGTCGTGCTGCGCCGCAACGGCGAGCGGCTGGAAGTCGTGGGGCGCGTGCTGCCGTAAGGGCAGGGGCCTCACGCGCCGCGCAAGACCGGGGCCCGGCCCCACTCGGTAGCTGACGGCATCAGTCCTGGGCCAGCGCCCGCTCGACAATCTCGCGCACACCGCTCGACAACTCGGGCTTCGCCGCGACGCGGACGATCGCCTCATGGGCTGCCGAGCGGTAGGGTTCGGCCAGGTGGTTCCAGCGGTCCATCGCACGGGCGATTCGCGCTGCGAGCTGCGGGTTGAGCGCGTCGACCTGCATCACCTGCTCGGCCCAGAAGACGTAGCCGGCGGCGTCACGGCGATGGAATCCGGCCGGATTGGCGGTGCAGAACGCCTGGATCAGGCTGCGTGCACGGTTCGGGTTCTTCAGCGTGAAGTCGGCGTGCTGCATCAGCTGCTTGACGCGTGCAAACCCGCGGCCATCGGCATGCTCGGGCATGCATGCCTGCATGGCGAACCACTTGTCGACGACCAGGGCCTCGTGGCGGAACTGCGCGTAAAAGAGCGCCAGAGCGCGGTCGGCCAGCGCGGCGTGCGATCGCGTCAATGCCGCCAAGGCGCCGAGGCGCTCGGTCATGTTGCCGGCGTCCTTGACGCCCTGATAGGCCCGGCCGGGCCACACCGTGTCGCCGCTCGCCACCGCGTTCAGACACAACATCTCCAGGGCCAGATTGGCCAGTGCACGCTTTCCGGCGCTGATCGGATCGGGCGTGTAGCTGCCCTTGAGCTGGTGGGCCTCGAAGGCCCAGACCCAGTCATCGTGCAGCGCGCCGGCGAGCTGCGCCAGCATCGCCTCATGCGCGGCGTGGATGCGCTGAGGGTCGACGCCCTCCATCTGCTCGGCAAGGGTGCTCTCGTCGGGCAGGTCGAGCACCAGCGCCTTGAAGGCGGCGTCGAGCTGGGGGTGGCGCAGGACGGCTCGCATGGCGTCGACAAAGGCTGCGTCGAGCGCCGTTGCACGGGGATCGCCTTCGCCACGGACGGCCGTGAGCATGCGGTTCATCGCCAACCGCTGGCCCGCCTCCCAGCGATTGAAGGGATCACTGTCGTGCTGCAGCAGCACCAACAGGTCGGTGTCGGACAGGGGTTCGGCGAGGACCACCGGTGCCGAGAAGCCGCGCAGCAGCGAAGGAATCGGTTCCGAGTCGACATTGACGAAGGTGAAGAAGGTCTTGGCCTCGTCGAGTACGAGCACGCGCTCAGTGACGGCGTGTGCCGGATCGGTGCCCGCCTCGTCCTCGAGTTGCAAGGGCATCGCCCGGCCATCGTGGCCGATCAGGCCCAGCGCCATCGGGATCACGTACGGCAGCTTGCTCGGCTGCCCCGGTGTGGGCACGCCGCGCTGCTCGAAACCGAGCGTGTAAGTCCGGCTGGGCGCGTCGTAGCGTCCGCGCGCGCTGACATGGGGCGTGCCGGCTTGCGAGTACCAGCGCTTGAAGGCCTCCAGGCGCGTCGTCAACGCCGAGCCTGGGTTGGCATCGGCGATGGCCTGCGCGAAGTCATCGCAGGTGACGGCCTGGCCGTCGTGACGCTCGAAATACAGTGCCATGCCGCGCGTGAAGCCATCGCGCCCGACCAGGGTGTGCATCATGCGCACGACCTCGGCGCCCTTTTCGTAGATCGTGGGGGTGTAGAAATTGTTGATCTCGACGTACTGGTCGGGCCGCACCGGGTGCGCCATCGCGCCGGCATCTTCGGGAAACTGGCGCTCGCGCAGGACCTTCACGTCGGCAATGCGCTTGACGGCGCGCGCGCTCGCGCTGCCGGCCATGTCCATGCTGAACTCCTGGTCTCGGAAGACCGTCAGGCCCTCTTTGAGCGAGAGCTGGAACCAGTCGCGGCAGGTGATGCGGTTGCCGGTCCAGTTGTGGAAATACTCGTGGCCGACCACGGTCTCGATGCCGCTGTAGTCGTCGTCGGTGGCGGTGGCCGGGCTGGCCAGCACGAAGCGGGTGTTGAAGATGTTCAGGCCCTTGTTCTCCATCGCCCCCATGTTGAAGTCGCTCACCGCGACGATCATGAAGCGCTCGAGGTCCAGCGGCAGGCTGAAGCGCGCCTCGTCCCAGATCACCGACGCCACCAGCGAGTTCATCGCGTGCTCGGTCTTGCCCAGGTCTTCGCGCCGGACATAGACCTCGAGCAGGTGCTCCTTGCCGCTGCGCGTGCGGATCGGCTGGCGCCGCACTGAGAGCCGGCCTGCCACCAGCGCGAAGAGATAACTCGGTTTTGGGAACGGGTCGTGCCAGCGCGCGAAGTGGCGACCGTTGTCGAGGTCGCCCTCTTCGACCAGGTTGCCGTTGGCCAGCAGCACCGGGAAGCGTGCCTTGTCGGCGCGCAGCGTGACGGTGTAGACCGCCATCACGTCGGGGCGGTCGAGGAAGTAGGTGATGCGGCGAAAGCCCTCGGCCTCGCACTGCGTGAACAGACCCGAGTCCGACGTGTACAGGCCCGACAACTGGGTGTTCCTGTCGGGCACACAGGTGCATCGGATCTCGAGCGTGAAGGACTCGCCCACCGGCGGGTTGTCGATCACGAGCGAGCCGTCGGCCTCGTGCCGGAACGACACGCTCTGGCCATCGGCCATCACGCGCAGCAGGGTCAGGTCTTCGCCATGCAGGCGCAGCGGCTGCGCTGGCTGATCAGGATTGCGCTCGATGCGCAGCTTGCTGGCGACCAGGGTCTTGGCGCCGTCGAGGTCGAACGTCAGATCGACTTCGCGGATCCAGAACGGCGGTGCGGCGTAGTCCTCGCGCCGGATCAGGGGGGCCGGGCCTTCACGTGACAACTGCAGCATGGGACGTCTCCGTGCGGTTCGCTTGTTGTAGTAGCGCCGACAGCGCCAGCGCGTGATAGTCGTCGATAGCGGCCAGCACATGCGGGCCGGACAGATGATGCGCGCTATGGCTTGAGCACACCGCCACCGCGGCCATGCCGGCACGGCGCGCCGCTTCGATGCCGAACGGCGCGTCCTCGAACACCACGCACTGCGCCGGCGCTACGCCGAGGCGGCGAGCGACTTCGAGAAAGATTGCCGGCTCGGGTTTGCCGGCCAGGCCTTCATCGCCGCCGACGATGGCCTGCGGGGTCGGCCGCATGGCCAGATGCTGCATCGCGAAGGCAATGTTGTGGCGATCACCGGCGGTGCCGACGCCCACGGCCAGGCCATGCGCATGGGCCTCACGGGCAAAGGCGAGAAAGCCTGCCACTTCGCGGAACTCGGGCGCGAACAGCTCGCGATAGAGCTGTTCCTTCTCGGCGACCAGGGCCCACGACTCGCTCGGACTGAACTCACGCCCGAACAACTGGTTCATGCATTCGGCGCCGGTGCGCCCTGTGGTGCAGCGCATCAAGTCGTCGATTTCGATGTCGAGCGCATGGCGGCGCGCGAACTCGATCCACGACAGGCGGTGGTGGCCCATCGAGTCGATCATCGTGCCGTCCATGTCGAAGATCAGGGCCTTGATCATTGGCACACTCTCAGACGCCCTGCTTCAAACTGGCCTGGATGAAGGCATCGAGGTCGCCATCGAGCACCTTCTGGGTGTTGCTGATCTCGACGTTGGTGCGCAGGTCCTTGATGCGGCTCTGATCGAGCACGTAACTGCGGATCTGGTGGCCCCAGCCGACGTCGGTCTTGCTGTCCTCGAGTTTCTGCTGCTCGGCCTGCTGCTTGCGCATCTCGTGCTCATACATGCGTGAGCGCAACATCGTCCAGGCCTCGTCGCGGTTGCGGTGCTGGCTGCGGTCGTTCTGGCATTGCACGACGATGCCGGTCGGAATGTGCGTCAGGCGCACCGCCGAGTCGGTCTTGTTGATGTGCTGTCCGCCGGCGCCGCTGGCGCGGAAGGTGTCCACGCGCACGTCGGCCGGGTTGATGTCGATCTCGATCGTGTCGTCGACTTCTGGCGAGACGAACACGCTGGCGAAGCTGGTGTGGCGGCCACCGGCCGAGTCGAACGGGCTCTTGCGCACCAGCCGGTGCACACCGGTCTCGGTGCGCAGATGCCCGAAGGCGTAGTCGCCCTCGACCTTGATCGTCGCGCTGCGGATGCCGGCCACGTCGCCCTCGGTCTCCTCCATCACCTCGGCCTTGAATCCCTTGCGCTCGCAATATTTCAAGTACTGGCGCAAAAGCATCGCAGCCCAGTCGCAGGCCTCGGTGCCGCCGGCGCCGGCCTGGATGTCCAGAAAGCAGTTCGACGGGTCCGCCGGGTTGTTGAACATGCGGCGGAACTCGAGGCCTTCGACGATCTCGTTCAACTTCGCCGCGTCGGCTTCGATGGCCGCAAGGCCGTCGAAGTCCTCATCCGCCTTCGACATCTCGTACAACTCGCTATTGTCCGAGAGGTTGCTGGTCAGGTGGTCGATGGTCTGCACCACCGTTTCGAGTGTCTTCTTTTCGCGCCCGAGTTCCTGTGCCCGCTTGGGCTCGCTCCAGACGCTGGGGTTCTCGAGCGCCGCGACGACTTCGTTCAGCCTCAGGGACTTGTGATCGTAGTCAAAGATACCCCCGAAGCGCTTCGGTGCGCCGGGTCAGGTCGGCCAGCGAGTTGCCGATCTGGTTGATGCGTTCGATATCCATGACGATCCCTCGTTCTTGAAGCCGTCGATTTTCGCACGCAGGTCTGCAGGGTTTGTCCGTAGCGGGTTTGCCAGTGCTGGCCGCAATTTGTCAGAAAGACGTAAGCGCCTGCAAACGACATTAGCGCCTGCGTTGAACGGCGCTGTCCGTTGGCGTGTGCCTTGATTGCTGCGTTTGCCGTGCTGACATTTCTGAACCTGCTGCAACTGATTCTGTACATCCCGCTGCTGGCGCTGGCCGGGCAGGGGGCGCTGTACGTGCTGGCGGGCCACAAGCGCGACAGCAACTTCTTCTATCGCCTGCTGCAGTTGTTGTCCAAGCCCTTCACGCTGGCGATGCGGCGCATGACGCCAGCCAAAGTGGCCGACCACCAGGTGCCGATCGTCACCTTCTTCGTGCTCGTGGTCGTGTACTTCGTTGTCACCTTCGAGCGCATCGACCTGTGCATGAAGGTCGGCCTGGAGCATTGCCAATGAACGGCAGCGGCCTGACCTACCTCTGGCTCAAGTGCACGGCAATGGCATGGCTGGTGATTGGCCGCCCGGCCCAGGCGCTGGTGATTTTCGACGAGATGCTGCGCCGCTGGCCGCAGGACGGCTACGCCCTGTCCAGCCGGTCCCACGTGCGCGCGCAGCGCGGCCAGCGTGCGGAAGCGATTGCCGACCTGCAGACCCTGGTGGCTGCGCAGCCCGATCGAAGCGCGGCCTACTGGTTCAACCTGGCCTACCTGCTTGAAGACGACGGCCGCTTCGCCGAGTCCGAGCCGGCCTTCCGCCGCGCGCTCGTCCTCGACCCGAAGCTCGACCGCGCCTGGTACGGCCTGGGCCTCGTCTTGATCCGCCTGCAACGCGCCGAGGAGGCGGTAGCGGCGCTCAGGAAGAACACCGAACTGCAACCGATGAGCCCGTACGGCTGGTACCAACTGGCCCGCGTGCAATTCGATCGTCAGGAGCCGGAGGAGACAAAAAAGATCATTCGCCACCTCAAGGGTTTCGAGCCCAAGGTGGCGGCGCAACTGGAGCGGGAGACCGGTCTGGCCGCATGAGTGCGCTTGTTGGAGTGCGAGGACCGGGCTCATCCCGGGTGGGAAATAATTGAAGGAGACAACGCGATGCAAGTATCGGAAAGGCACCGCCAGTACTGGCAGAAGAATCTCCGGATCACCGGCATTCTTCTGGCCATCTGGTTCGTCGTGACGTTCGTCGTCGGCTATTTCGCCCGCGACCTCAACTTCACCTTCTTCGGTTGGCCGTTCAGCGTCTGGATGGGCGGGCAGGGCGCGTTGATCGTGTACTGCGTGATCATCTGGTACTACGCCCGCTACATGAACAAGCTCGACATCGAGCACAACGTGCACGAGGAGGACTGACATGGCTGGCATGTTCGAACACGGCGCCAAGATAGATTCGGCGTCCACGGCGACTTTCAAGTCGCAACTCAACAAGGTCTACGCCTGGTACACCGGCGGCTTCGTCGCCTTCGTTCTCGTTCTCGCCGTACTGGAACAGATGGGCCTGCCGAAGACCTGGATCGGCTTCATCTTCCTGCTCGCCACGGTGGGCCTGTATGCCGGCATCGGCATCATGAGCCGCACCACCGACGCGGCCGAGTACTACGTGGCCGGGCGGCGCGTTCCAGCGCTGTACAACGGCATGGCCACCGGCGCCGACTGGATGAGCGCCGCGTCCTTCATCGGCATGGCCGGCACCGTCTACCTCAGTGGTTACGGCGGACTGGCCTTCATCATGGGCTGGACCGGCGGCTACTGCTTGGTGGCCCTGTTCCTCGCGCCCTACATGCGCAAGTTCGGGCAGTTCACGATCCCCGACTTTTTGGGCGCCCGCTTCGAGGGCAACCTGCCGCGCTTCATCGGCATCATTGGCGCGATCCTGTGCTCCTTCACATATGTGGTGGCGCAGATCTACGGTGTCGGCCTGATCACGACGCGCCTCACTGGCTTTGCCTTCGAGGTCGGCATCTTCGTCGGCCTGGGCGGCATCCTGGTGTGCTCGTTCCTCGGCGGCATGCGCGCGGTCACGTGGACGCAGGTGGCGCAGTACATCATCCTGATCGTGGCCTACATGGTTCCGGTGGTGTGGCTCGGCATGAAGCAGAGCAGTGTGCCGGTGCCGCAGTTCTTCTACGGCTACAAGCTGCAGGAGGTCACGGCCAAGGAAAAACTGATCATCGCCGACCCGAAAGAGCAGCAGGTCATCCAGATCTTCAAGGATCGTGCTGCAGCGGCCGACACCAAGCTGAAGGACGTGCCCGCCGCGATGGCCGCCGACCAGGCCGCCGCGCAGAAGAAGCTGGACGACCTGAAGGCGGCCAACGGCCCGGCAGCCGAGATCCAGGCTGCCGAGAAGGCGCTGGCCGGATTGCCGAAGACGGCCGAAGACGCGAAGAAGGCGTACACGGCGGCCAAGACCGCGAATGGAGCGCGCGCCCTACCGCTGGCAGGCATGCCGCCGCATGCGCAGCAGTTCGCGGGCAATCCGGACGGGGACGAAAAGGCCAAGGCTGCCTTCGACACCTCGAGGCGCAACTTCCTGGCGCTGATCTTCTGCCTGATGGTGGGCACCGCTGCGTTGCCGCACATCCTCATGCGCTACTACACGACGCCGTCGGTGAAGGAAGCGCGGGACTCGGTCACTTGGAGTCTGTTCTTCATCTTCCTGCTCTACTTCACCGCGCCCGCCCTGGCGGTGCTGGTCAAGTACGAGGTCTTCAACGTGCTGGTCGGAACGCCCTTCGACAAGCTGCCGGCGTGGATCGGCAACTGGGCCC
>DATDES010000138.1:0-16313 GCA_036522975.1 Burkholderiaceae bacterium
GACGCCGGCCACCTGCACCACGTGAGCTCGATCGCCGCGGCCGGCATGTACGAAGGCGTGTTCCGCGAGGACATGTTCGACGAGGCCGAGGGCCTGGACCACCCGTATTTCATGACCAAGCACGAGAGCGAGAAGATCGTGCGCAAGGAGTGCAAGGTGCCGTGGACGGTGTACCGCCCGGCGATGGTCGTCGGCGATTCGCGTACCGGCGAGATGGACAAGATCGACGGACCGTACTACTTCTTCAAGCTGATCCAGCGAATGCGCCAGATCCTGCCGCCGTGGATGCCGAGCATCGGCATCGAGGGCGGGCGGGTGAACATCGTGCCGGTCGACTTCGTCGTCGCCGCGCTCGACCACATCAGCCACCACGTAACGATGGGCGGCAAGTGCTACCACCTCGTCGACCCGGTCGGCTACCGGATCGGCGATGTGCTCGACATCTTCAGCAAGGCCGCACACGCGCCGAAGATGAATCTCTTCGTCAACGCGGCGCTGCTGGGCTTCATCCCGAAGAGCGTGAAGAAGGGCCTGATGGCGCTGGCGCCGGTGCGGCGCATCCGCAATGCGGTGATCAAGGACCTGGGCGTGCCCGAGGACATGCTCACCTTCATCAACTACCCAACCCGTTTCGACCGCCGCGAGACCGACGCCGCGCTGAAGGGCACGGGCATCGAATGCCCGAACCTGAAGGACTACGCCTGGCGCCTGTGGGACTACTGGGAGCGCCACCTCGACCCGGCCCTGTTCATCGACCGCTCGTTGCGCGGCACTGTCGGCGGCAAGGTGGTGCTGATCACCGGCGGCTCGTCGGGCATAGGCCTGTCGGCGGCCTGCCGCTTTGCCGAAGCGGGCGCCATCACAGTTATCTGTGCGCGCGGCGAGGACAAGCTGGCTGAAGCCGCGAAGGAGATCAGGGCCTACGCCGGCAAGGATGCCAAGGTCTTCACCTATTCGGCCGACATCGCTGACGAAGCGAGCTGCGCCGATTTCGTCAAGCACCTGCAAGAGGACCATGGCGGTGCTGATTTTCTGATCAACAACGCCGGGCGCTCCATCCGACGCGCCATCGAGGCCAGCTACGAACGCTTCCACGACTTCGAGCGCACGATGCAACTGAACTACTTCGGCAGCTTGCGCGTGACGATGGGCCTGCTGCCCGGCATGGTGGCGAAGAAGAAGGGCCATGTCGTCAACATCAGCTCGATCAGCGTGCTGGTGAACGCACCGCGCTTCTCGGCCTATGTCGCGAGCAAGGCCGCGCTCGACGCCTGGACGCGCTGTGCGTCGAGCGAGTACGCCGACCAGGGCGTCACGTTCACGACCGTCAACATGCCGCTGGTGCGCACGCCGATGACCGCACCGACCAAGATCTACGACAACATGCCGCTCTTGAAGCCCGAGGAGGCTGCCGACATGATCATCCAGGCCTGCATCGACAAGCCGGTGCGGGTGGCGACAAGGCTTGGCATCTTCGGCGAGATCCTTCATGCTGCTGCGCCGCGCATCACCCAGATTGTCATGAACACCACTTTCCGCATGTTCCCCGACAGTGCCGCGGCCAAGGGCGAGAAGTTGGGCAAGCCGCAGCTGTCGGCCGAGGCGGTGGCGATGGCGCAGATGATGCGCGGCGTCCACTTCTGACGACACAGCGCGCACCCAGTGAACGGCTGGTATTTGGCAGCGCTGGCACGTCCTGCCCATGCCTGACATCACCTTCCGCATCGCGCAGTGGCAGGACAAGCCCGTCTTGTCGCGCCTGCTCGAGTTGTACCAGTACGACCTGTCCGAGGTCTGGCCACAGGACCTGAACCTGCATGGCGAGTATGGCTTCGCGGTCGACCGCTACTTGCGCAATCCGCGTCTTCGCGCCTACCTCTTCCTGGTCGACAGCGCCTATGCTGGCTTCGGCCTGGTGGATCCGGATGTCAGTCTGCCGGAGAACGAGTTCTGGATGGGGCAGTTCTTCGTCATGAAGCGCTACCGCCGCCTCGGCGTCGGGACGCAGGCGGCGCGCTTCATCTTCGACCAGTTCCGCGGCAAGTGGGAGGTGGGCCAGATGCCACTCAATCTCGCCGCGCAGGCGTTCTGGCGATGCACCATCGCCGAGTACACCAAGGGCCGCTTCGTCGAGCACGAACTGCACGACGACCGCTGGGACGGCTTTCTGCAATGCTTCGACAACCGCGTCGACAACTGACACGGCGCGACACGCTCAACGCGCACCGGATTGCGTGCAGCGATTGACCTCGACCGACACATGGGCCAGCGCCGACAGGTCGGCAACGCGGGCGCGGTAGGTGTCGGGAGCGAGCGGCGCGTCGGCCACCAGGGTGGCGTGGGCGGCGAAGCGCTGATCGCCGACGCGCCACAGGTGCAGGTCGGCGACGCGGGCGTCGCCGTCGGCCTCGAGGCGCTCGCGCATCTGCGCCGCCAGCGGGTCGTCCATCTCGCGGTCGAGCAGGATCTTGGCGGTCTGCGCCAAGAGGCCGCGCGACCACCACGCGATCAGTGCCGCGCCGACCAGGCCCATCACCGGGTCGAGCCAGGTCAGGCCGGCGTACTTGCCGGCCAGCAGCGCGCCGATCGCGAGCACCGAGGTGGCCGCGTCGGCGACCACATGCAGGTAGGCGGCCTTCAGGTTCAGGTCGCCACCGGCATCGTGGTGCGCGTGGTGGTGGTTCTCATGTGAATGGGCATGGCCGTGCTCATCCGCTTCATTGTCGTGATGTCGGGCCTGGCCGTCCCCCGGCGCATGCAGCAGCCAGGCGCAGACCAGATTCACCGCCAGCCCGATGCCGGCCACCCACAGCGACGGCTCGTAGTCCACCGCGCGCGGACTGTAAAGGCGCAGCCCCGATTCGACGGCGATCGCGATGGCCACCGCGCCGAGCAGCAGCGCGCTGGTGTAGGCGCCCAGCACCTCGATCTTCCACGGCCCGAGCGAGAAGCGCGCATCGCCGGACCAGCGCCGCGCCAGCGCATAGGCCAGCGCGGCCACACCGATCGCGGCGGCGTGGGTCCCCATGTGCCAGCCATCGGCCAGCAGCGCCATCGACTGCCACCACCAACCGGCGGCGATCTCTGCCGCCATGGTCAGCAGCGTGATGGCGATCACCGCATGCGTGCGACGCGCGCTCGCGCTCCGGTCGGCGGACCAGTCGTGGCGATGCTGCCAGGGGCGGAGATCGTGGCTATGCGTGCCGGACATGCCGCAAGTGTGCAGGGGCGGGTGGGCGCGTCAAGGCCTCATGCCGAGTGGCATTCAAACGCCTCGCAGGCATTGCCCACCATGCCGACTTGGTACACGCCAGTGCGATCATCAGGACCATTGCTCTGATCGTCTTCAGCTTCCCGCCACGCCGGATTGCGGATGAACAGTTCATCTGAGTGATGCCGCGGCGGGTGCAAGTTCCGTGGCGCTGTGGGGCGTGCTGCCTACAATTTCCCTCAATTCAACATTCTGAGCCTGCCATGACCCCTGCCCACACCACCGACGTGACCCACGTCGCGCCGCGCGAGAAGGCCGAGATCCTGGCGCAGGCGTTGCCGTACATCCGCAAGTTCCACGGCAAGACCCTGGTGATCAAGTACGGCGGTAACGCGATGACCGACCCGGCGTTGCAGCAGGACTTCGCCGAGGACGTGGTCCTGCTGAAGCTGGTCGGCATGAACCCGATCGTGGTCCACGGCGGCGGGCCGCAGATCGACGAGGCGCTGACGCGGCTGGGCAAGAAGGGCCACTTCATCCAGGGCATGCGAGTCACCGACGAGGAGACGATGGAAGTCGTCGAATGGGTGCTGGCCGGCGAGGTGCAGCAGGACATCGTGGGCCTGATCAACTCGGTGGGCGGCAAGGCGGTCGGCCTGACCGGGCGCGACGGCGGGCTGATCCGGGCGCACAAGCTGAAGCTGATCGACAAGGACGACCCGAACGTCGAGCACGATGTCGGCCAGGTCGGCGAGATCACGGCCATCGACCCGAGCGTCGTCAAGGCCCTACAGGACGACCAATTCATCCCGGTCATCAGCCCGATCGGCTTCGGCGAGCACAACGAGAGCTACAACATCAACGCCGACCTGGTGGCTTCGAAGCTGGCCACCGTGTTGAAGGCCGAGAAGCTGATGCTGCTGACAAACACCCCTGGCGTGCTCGACAAGAGCGGCCAGTTGCTGACCGACCTGACCGCTCGCCGCATCGAGGAGCTGTTCGCCGATGGCACGATTTCCGGCGGCATGCTGCCCAAGATCGCCGGTGCGCTCGACGCCGCCAAGAGCGGGGTCAACGCGGTGCACATCATCGACGGCCGCGTGCCGCACGCGATGTTGCTCGAGATCCTGACCGACCAGGCCTACGGCACGATGATCCGGTCGCACTGAGATGTCGACTAACCGGGTCTGGCTGTTCGACCTCGACAACACCCTGCACAACGCTTCGCTTGCCGCCTTCGGGGGCATCGACGAGAGCATGACGGCCTACATCGTCGAGGAGATCGGGGTCAGCCCGGCCGAAGCCAACGCGCTGCGCCTGACCTATTTGCTACGCTACGGCGCCACCCTGCTCGGCCTGGTGCGCCACCACGGCATCAAGGCCGATCACTTCCTGCACCACACCCACCTGCTGCCAGGTCTGGAGGGCCGCGTGCACGGCCATCCGCACGACTTCGACGCCATCGTCCGCCTGCCCGGGCGCAAGTTCGTCCTGACCAACGCGCCGAAGGCCTATGCCGAGCGCGTGCTCGGCTCACTCGGCGTGGGGATGCTCTTCGACGGCGTGCTGTCGATCGAGGACATGGTGATGTTCGGCCATCTGCGGCCCAAGCCCGACACCCGCATGCTCAAGCGCATCGCCGTCCGGCTTGGAGTGGCTCCGCGGCGCTGCGTGCTGGTCGAGGACACCCTGGTCCACCAGAAGGCCGCGCGCTCGATCGGCATGAGCACGGTGTGGATGCAACGCTGGACGCGCCAAGCCGCGAAACACATCACGGTGCCGCCGAAAGTTGGTGTTTACCTGCACCGGAAGCCTGCATACGTGTGTGCAAGAATCTCTTCGCTACAACAGTTGCGCAAGAGACGCCTGCCGTGACCTCCGACCTGCCCGATGACCCGGCCGATGCCAATCAAGACGTAGCAGCCGCGGTCGAGGGCAGTGTCGCGACACCCACCAAAGCCGAGCGGGTGCGCAAGCGCCCCAAGCCGGGCGAGCGCCGGGTGCAAATCCTGCAGACCCTGGCCCAGATGCTCGAGCAGCCCGGTGCCGATCGCATCACGACCGCCGCCCTGGCCGCCAAGCTGTCGGTCAGTGAGGCGGCCTTGTACCGCCACTTCGCCAGCAAGGCCCAGATGTTCGAGGGCCTGATCGAGTTCATCGAGTCGAGCGTCTTCACCCTGATCAACCAGGTCGTCGAGCGCGAGGGTTCGGGCGCGCAGCAGGCGGCCAAGATCCTCGCGGTGGTGTTGCAGTTCGGCGAGAAGAACCCGGGCATGACGCGGGTCATGGTCGGGGATGCCCTGGTCTTCGAGCACGAACGCCTGATCGCACGCATGAACCAGTTCTTCGACCGCGTCGAGTCGCAGCTGCGCCAGAGCCTGCGCACGGCGGCCGAGGCGGCGGGTTCGCCGCAGCCGACCGTCGATGGCAACGGCCAGGCTTCGGCACTGACTTCGTTTGCCGTCGGCCGCCTGCAGCGCTACGCCCGTTCCGGCTTCAAGCGCAGCCCGACCGAGCACCTCGACGCCGCGCTGCGCCTCTTCGCCGCTGCTTGACGGTCTGTCGTGGCAGCCGGCGCGCCGTGCTGGCCGACAATGGCTGCCTCGTGTTGCCACCGACGCCCCGATGACGCCCACGCTCGACACCCTGATCACCCGCGCCGACGCGTTGCTCGCGCGCCTGGAGGCGGTGCTGCCGCGCCCGCCCGCGGCCACCGACTGGCAGGCGTCGATCGCCTTTCGCTACCGCAAGCGCGGTGGGCATGGTGCGATCGAGCCGGTGCGCCATGTGGCGACGATCCACCTGTCGGACCTGAAGGAGGTCGAGCCGCAGAAGGAGCGCCTGGTGCGCAACACGCGCCAGTTCGTCGCCGGACGCGCGGCCAACAACGTGCTGCTGACGGGAGCACGGGGTACCGGCAAGAGCTCCCTGATCAAGGCCTGCCTGAACGAGTTCGCGCCGCAGGGCCTGCGCCTGATCGAAGTCGACAAGACCGATCTGGTCGACCTACCCGACATTGTCGACCAGATCGCCGAGCGGCCCGAGCGCTTCGTCGTCTATTGCGACGACCTGTCTTTTGACGAAGGCGAGCCCGGCTACAAGGCGCTGAAGTCGATGCTCGACGGCTCGGTTGCGCAGTCGAGCGACAACGTGCTGATCTACGCGACGAGCAACCGGCGCCACCTGCTGCCCGAGTACATGGCCGAGAACCTGACCTACACGCACACCGAGGACGGCGAGGTCCACCCGGGCGAGGTGGTCGAGGAGAAGATCTCGCTCTCGGAGCGCTTCGGACTGTGGGTCAGCTTCTACCCGTTCACGCAGGCCGAATACCTGGCGATCGTGGCCCAGTGGCTGTGCCACTTCGGCATTGATGAGCCCGGGCGCATCGAGGCAGCGCGGCCGGAGGCGCTGATCTGGGCCCTCGAGCGGGGCTCGCGTTCGGGCCGGGTGGCTTACCAGTTCGCGCGCGACTTCTCCGGCCGCGCCGATGGCTGATCGCGTGCCAGTGGATGTGGCGGTGGGGGTTCTCATCGACCCCGATGGCCGCTTCCTGATCACCTCGCGCCCCGTGGGCAAGGTCTACGCCGGTCATTGGGAGTTCCCCGGCGGCAAGGTCGAGCCCGGCGAAACGGTCGAAGACGCGCTGCAGCGCGAACTGCACGAAGAACTCGGCATCACGATCGGCGCCGCCCAGCCCTGGAAGACGACGCTGCACGACTACCCGCACGCACTGGTGCGCCTGCACTTCTGCAAGGTCTTCGACTGGCACGGCGCGTTCGAGATGCGCGAGGCCCAGCAGATGGCGTGGCAGATCCTGCCGGTCGCTGTCGGGCCGCTGCTGCCCGGCACGCTGCCGGTGCTGGTTTGGCTGGCCGACGAACGGGGCTTCATCGGCGCCACCCACTAAACTGAGCCCATGGACTGGTTGGATGCCGTGAAGTGGGACCGCGACGGCCTGGTGCCGGTGATCGCGCAGGAAGTCGGCAGCAACGACGTGCTGATGTTCGCCTTCATGAACCGTGAGGCCCTGGCCCGCACAGCCGCATCCGGGCGCGCGGTGTACTGGAGCCGGTCGCGCAACCGCCTTTGGTTCAAGGGCGAGGAATCCGGCCATGTACAGCAGGTGCACGATATCCGCCTCGACTGCGACAACGACGTCGTGCTGCTGAAGGTGACGCAACTCGGCCACGAACCGAGCATCGCCTGCCACACCGGGCGTCATTCGTGCTTCTTCCAAAGACTCGAGGAGGAGCAGTGGCGCGGCGTCGAGCCGGTGCTGAAGGATCCGGAGACCATCTACAAATGACTTCCAGCAATGACACCCTTGCGCGACTCGCCGCCGTGATCGACGCCCGCCGCGGCGGCGATCCCGACCAGAGTTACGTTGCCCGGCTGTTCGTCAAGGGCACCGATGCGATCCTGAAGAAGGTCGGCGAAGAGGCGACCGAGGTCGTGATGGCGGCCAAGGACGGGGCGCGCGATCGCATCGTCGCCGAGGTGGCCGACCTGTGGTTTCACTCGATGATCGCGTTGGCACAGTTCGGCCTGAAGCCGGCCGACGTGCTGGCCGAGTTGGAGCGCCGCGAAGGCTTGTCGGGCCTCGACGAATTCGCTTCGCGCAAGGCGCAAAGCCGTGATCAGGAGGGCCGCTGAATGGAAAACACCGTGATCGATGCCGGTTCGGGCAAGTCGAGCGAGGAACTTGCCGGCCTGAAGACCATCACCCAGGTGGTCTACGGGCTGCAGGCGCTCAGTTTCGCCTTCGGCGTGACCGCGCTGATCGGCTTGGTCATCAACTACATCAAGCGCGAGGATGTCGCCGGCACGCTGTACCAGAGCCATTTCGACTGGCAGATCCGCACCTTCTGGTGGGGTCTGGCCTGGGGTGTGCTCGGTTTCATCCTGATGTTCGCCTTCGGGCTCGGGATGATCGTGCTGTTCGTGGCCTGGGTCTGGGCGATCTACCGCGTCGTCAAGGGTTGGCTGAAGCTGACCGAAGGCAAGCCGGTGTTGCCGGCGCCGATCGGATGAGCGGGATGAGCGCCGATCAGAATTGCATCTTCTGCAAGATCGTCGCCGGCCAGATCCCGGCTCAGAAGGTTCACGAAGACGACGAGTTGCTTGCCTTTCACGACATCCACCCCTGGGCGCCAGTCCATGTCCTGATCATTCCGAAGTTGCACATCGTTTCGATGGTCGACGTCCGGGCCGAACACGCCGGCCTGCTCGGCCGCATGATGGTGCTGAGCAGCCGGCTGATGAAGGACCTGGGCGTCGCGAACGGTTACCGCCACGTCATCAACACCGGTCGTGACGGGCTGCAGGAAGTGCAGCACCTGCACCTGCACGTGATGGGCGGGCCGCGACCGTGGATAAAGGGCTGACCTAGAATCCCTCCATTGATTTCCCGGGAGAACGTCATGGGATCGTTCAGCATCTGGCATTGGTTGATTGTGTTGTTGGTCGTGGTGCTGATCTTCGGCACGAAGAAGCTGAAGAACATCGGCGCCGACCTCGGTGGCGCGGTCAAGGGATTCAAGGATGGGGTCAAGAGCGGTGGCGAAGCCACGCCTGCCGGCGACGCGGCGCCGACACAGCAGGTCACCGCAACGAACAAGGCGGCCGATCCGAACACGGTGGACGTCGAAGCGAAGACCAAGTCTTGAGCTGGCGCCCCCGCCGTGACGGCCCCGGGGCCCGCGCATGATCGATTTCGGCTTTGACAAGATTGCGCTGATCGGCGCGGTGGCGCTCATCGTCATCGGGCCCGAGAAGCTGCCGCGGGTGGCGCGCACGGTCGGCCACATGCTGGGCAAGGCGCAGCGCTACGTCGCCGACGTCAAGGCCGAGGTCAATCGATCGATCGAGCTCGACGAACTGAAGAAGATGAAGACCGAGTTCGAGGGCGCGGCGCGCGACGTCGAGCAAACGGTCCATCGCGAAGTGAACGAAGCCAGCAGCGACTTGCAGCGCAGCTGGGAGAACGGCCTGCCGCCGGAGCTTTCGACCTCCACGTCGGCCGATGAGGGAGCGCTGGCACCGCCGCCGCCCGCTTACAAGCACCCGAAGAAGAACTGGCGCCTGAAGCGCGGCGCGATGCCGGCCTGGTACAAGCAGCGCCAGGGCATCCGCACCAAGGCCCTGTCGGGTGCGGCGCGCGTGGCGCGGTTCAGACCTCGGCCGCTCGGCAAATGAGCGGGACCAAACCCGACCCGGAGGACGAACTCGCCGGCACCGAGCAGCCGTTCGTCTCTCACCTCGTCGAGCTGCGCGATCGACTGATCCGCGTGGTCATTGCGGTCGGCATCGCATTCGCCGCCCTTTGTTTCTGGCCCGGGCCGGCGGGCATGTACGACCTGCTGGCCGCGCCGCTGGTGGCCACCCTGCCTAAGGGGGCCACGCTGATCGCGACGAACGTCATCTCCCCTTTCATCGTGCCGCTGAAGATCACCCTGCTGGCGGCCTTCATGGTCGCGTTGCCGATCGTGCTCTACCAGTTGTGGGCCTTTGTCGCGCCAGGCCTGTACAGCCACGAGAAGCGGCTGGTGATGCCGCTGGTGGTCTCGAGCACCCTGCTGTTCTTCCTCGGCGTGGGCTTCTGCTATTTTTTCGTCTTCGGCCAAGTCTTCAAGTTCATCCAGAGCTTTGCGCCGAAGAGCATCACCGCGGCACCGGACATCGAGGCCTACCTGGGCTTCGTGCTGACGATGTTCATTGCCTTCGGCGCCGCCTTCGAGGTCCCGATCGTCGTCATCGTGCTGGCGCGCATGGGCCTGGTCAGCATCGAAAAGTTGAAGGCCTTTCGTGGCTACTTCATCGTGCTGGCCTTCATCCTCGCGGCCGTGATCACGCCGCCGGACGTCGTGTCGCAACTCGCCCTGGCAATTCCGATGTGCATCCTGTACGAGGTCGGAATCTGGGCCGCGCAGATCTTCATCAAGCACACCAAGGCGCCGGACGCCGAAGGCGAAAAGGCCGCCTGAATCCGTTCGGTCCTCAGCGCGCCGTCTTGACGACCGCGTAGCGCTCCAGCGTCTTCGTCCGCGCCTCATCGTGAAGCACGATCGGCGCCGGGTAGTCGCGTCCGAGCTCGACATCGGCTGCAGCCAGCTCGATCGGGCTGGCGAGCCAGGGCGCATGGATCAGCTCGGCCGGCAGTTTGTCGAGCTGCGGCAGGTAGCGGCGGATGAACTTGCCCTCGGCATCGAACTTCTCGCTCTGGTTGACCGGGTTGAAGATCCGGAACCAGGGCTGCGCATCGCAGCCGGTCGAGGCCGCCCATTGCCAGCCGCCGTTGTTGGCGGCGAGGTCGAAGTCGTTCAGCTTCTCGGCGAAGTAGCGCTCGCCCCAGCGCCAGTCGAGCCCCAGGTCCTTGGTCAGGAAGCTCGCCACCACCATGCGCAGGCGGTTGTGCATGTAGCCGGTCTGGTTGATCTGGTGCATCGCCGCGTCGACCAGCGGGTAACCGGTGCGGCCCTCGCACCAGGCGGCGAACAAAGTGTCGGCGTGCTTGCCGTGTTCCCAGCGGATCGCGTCGTACTCAGGCCTGAAGGCGTGGCCGACCACGTGCGGATGGTGGTGCAGCACCTGGTGATAGAAGTCGCGCCAGATCAATTCGGACAACCAGACCTCGGCGCCGCGCGAGCCTTGGGTCATGCGTTGCCAGGCTTCGCGCGCGAGCTGGCGGATGGATACGGTACCGAAGCGCAGGTGGGTCGACAGATAGCTCGGGCCGCGCACGGCCGGGAAGTCGCGGGTTTCGTCGTAGCGCTCGATGCGCGTCAGGAAGTCGGCCAGCAGTTCCTGCGCGCCGGCAGCGCCTGTCGGCAGTTTGAGACTGTGCAGGTCGGTGGCTTGGAAGCCGATCTCGGGCAGAGCCGGCACGCCTTGCGCAACGCCCCTGGGCGGCGCCGCCAAGGACGCAGCGTGGGTGGCGACCGGGTAGGCGCGCAGATAGAAGGGTTCGAGCTTCTTCAGCCAAGCGTTCCTGTACGGCGTGAAGACCCCATAAGGGCTGCCGGACTGGGTCAGCAGCTCGCTTCGCTCGAACACCACATGGTCCTTGCTGGTGTGCAGCGCGATGCCGGCCGTGGCCAGGCTGCCGCGGACCTGGGCGTCGCGGGCCAGCGCATCGGGTTCGTCGTCGTGGTTGGCATACACCGCCTGCACCTGCAACTCGACCGCCAGTTGCGGCAGCGCCTGGGTGGCGTGGCCGTGGCGCACCAGCAAGCCCGCGCCCGCGCTGCCATGCGGGGCGGCCAGGGCCCGCAGCTGCGCATCGAGGCCGACCAGGCTGTCACGGATGAACTCGACGCGCCGGTCGACCCTCGGCAGGGGGTCGAGGATCGTGCGGTCGAAGATGAAGGCGCACCAGACCCGCCGCGCCGCGCGCAGCGCGTGGTACAGCGCTGCGTTGTCCTCAGTTCGCAGGTCGCGGCGCAGCCAGACCAGGGCGCTGTCGAGGGGCTTGCCGCTCATGCTTCAGCCAGCAAGGTCTCCAGGCAATGTTCACGCACGGCGTAGAAATCCTTGATCGCCCGGATCTGCGCCAGCACCGGTTCGGCCGGCAATGGCTGGGCCCGCTTCACCGCCAGGATCATCTTGTTCTTGCTGGTGTGCTCGAGGCTGACGAACTCGAACACCTGGGTGTCGTAACCGTGGGCCTGGAGCAGCAGGGCGCGCAGGGTGTCGGTCAGCATCTCGGCCTCCTGGCCGAGGTGGATCCCATGCTGCAGCATCGGTGCCAGGGTCGGCGGGCAGCGCAGCTGCGGCCGGATCTGCTTGTGGCAGCAGGGCGAACAGACGATCAGCGACGCACCGGAACGGATGCCGAGGTGGATCGCATGGTCGGTCGCGGTGTCGCAGGCGTGCAGTGCGATCATCACGTCCAGTGGCACGGCGGGACGCTCGCGCACGTCGCCCTGTTCGAAATGCAGCCCCGCCAGGCCCAAGCGCTCTGCGGCCCGGTTGCAGAGTTGCACCAGGTCCGATCGCAGCTCGACGCCCGTGACCTCGGCGTCGCGGCCCAGCGCGTGGCGCAAGTGGTCGTGCACGGCAAAGGTCAGGTAGCCCTTGCCGCTGCCGAAGTCGGCGACGCGGACGACGGCCTGCGCCTGTAGCGGGGAGGCCCGCAAGGCGTGATCCAGCACCTCGACGAACTTGTTGATCTGCTTGAACTTGCGCGCCATCGCTGGCACCAGATCGCCGCCCGGCGTGGTTACCCCCAGGGCGGCGAGGAACGGTGTGTCGAGGGCCAGGTGGCGCTGCTTTTCGCGGTCGTGTCCCTGCGGCGCCCCGGCTTCGCGCGCATTGGCCTGCTGGTGCAGGCTGGCTTTGCCCTTCTTCGTGAAGCGCAGCTCGAGGTCAACGCCCGCCGCCAGCAGGTGCGCGTGGCGAAAGGCCGGGCCGACCAGCGCGCGCAGCTTCGCGACGCCCTCGGCCAGAGGGTGGTTGTAAGTGAGGTCGCGCGTCGTGTGGCTGTAGACGAAGCTCAGTTGCGGCTCGCCGCGCAGCAGCAGCGGGCGCACCGCCAAGCGCACCAGATCGTTCTCCGGCCCGTGGTACTTGGCCAGGATCAGCTTGGCGAGGCTGCCCTGCGCCAGGTGTTCTGCCAGATGCGCGAAGAAGCGCTCGATCGGCGCAGAATCGGTTTCATCGGCCATGCGGCGATTGTCTGCGCAGTCGGCAAGGTCGATAGAATCGAAGCACCATGGCCGACGCCAGCCGCATCAACCTGACCAATCAGTTCCTGATTGCAATGCCTGGCATGGCCGGGGGCACCTTCACTGGCGCTGTCGTCTACCTGTGCGAGCACACCGAAAAGGGTGCACTCGGCCTGGTCATCAACAAGCCGATCGACATCAAGCTGAAGAATCTGTTCGAGAAGGTCGAACTCAGCCTCGATCGCGACGACCTGGCCGAGGCGCCGGTCTACTTCGGTGGTCCGGTCCAGACCGAACGCGGCTTCGTGCTGCACGAGCGCCAGTCCGATGCGGCCAGTCCCTACAGTTCGACCCTGGCGATCCCAGGCGCCGGCCTGGACATGACGACCAGCAAGGACGTGCTCGAGGCCCTCTCCAGCGGGGGCGGGCCGAAGAAGATCCTGGTCACCCTGGGCTACAGCGGCTGGGGCGCGGGCCAGCTGGAAGACGAGATCGGCCGCAACGGCTGGCTGACCGTCGATGCCGCGCCCGAGGTCATCTTCGACACCCCGATCGAGCAGCGCTACGACCGCGCGCTTTCGCTGCTCGGCTTCGACCCGCGCATGCTGAGCCAGGAGGCGGGGCACGCATGAACGCGGCGCGCGCCGCAGTGGCTGCCGCGCCCGCCCTGTTTCTGGCATTCGATTTCGGCAGCCGGCGCACGGGGGTGGCCAGCGGCAACGACATCACGCGCAGCGCCACGCCGCTCACGACGCTCGCACAGGAAGGCAACGCGGCGCGCCTGGCCGCGATCGGCCGCCTGGTAACCGAATGGCAGCCCGCGGCGCTGGTGGTCGGTGTACCGCGCCATCCAGACGGCACACCACACGACAATACGCGCCGCGCCGAACGTTTCGCGCGCCAGCTGCGCGGCCGGTTCGGCCTGCCGGTGCACGAGGTCGACGAGCGCTACACGACGACCGAGGCGCTGGCCAGCGGGGCCACCGACGTCGATGCCGCCTCGGCCGCGCTGATCCTCGAACAGTACTTCAACCAGCCCAGCCCATGAGTTCGACCACCCTCAACCTCGACGCCGAGGCCCTCTTTACGGCCCTGCGCACGGGTGTGCGCGGCTTGCTCGGTACCTTGCCCGACGCGAGCCTAGTCGGCATCTGGTCGGGCGGTGCGTGGCTTGCCGCGCGCCTGCATGCCGACCTGGGCCTGCCCGGCGAGCCGGGCGTGATCTCGAGCGCCCTGCACCGAGACGACTTCGGCGAGCGTGGCATGGCAGCCGGGGGAGGCGTCACGAAGCTGCCCTTCGCCATCGAGGGCCAGCGCATCGTGCTGGTCGACGATGTGCTCTACACCGGACGCACGATCCGCGCCGTGATCAACGAGTTGTACGACTTCGGTCGGCCGGCGAGCATTGCGCTGGCCGTGCTGGTGGATCGGGGCGGGCGCGAGTTGCCGATCGAGCCGGCCTTTGCCGCCGCGCGCATCGCCCTCCCCCCCGCGCAGCGCCTGTCGCTGGCCCGCGCCGACGACGGTCGCTTCTCGTTCGCTCTCGAGGAGATCACCTGATGCTCTCCAGGCGCAACCCGCAGCTCAACGCCCACGGCGAGCTGATCCACCTGCTGTCGATCGAGGGCCTGCCGCGGGCGGTGCTGACACAGATCCTGGATACCGCCGGCACCTTCCTGTCGGTCAACGACCGGGACGTCAAGAAGGTTCCTTTGTTGCGCGGCAAGAGCGTCTTCAACCTGTTTTTCGAGAACAGCACGCGCACGCGCACCACCTTCGAGATCGCGGCCAAGCGCCTGAGCGCCGATGTCATCAACCTCGACATCGCGCGCAGCAGCACGGCCAAGGGCGAGAGCCTGCTGGACACCATCGCCAACCTGTCTGCCATGCACGCCGACATGTTCGTCGTGCGCCACAGCGAGAGCGGCGCGCCCTACCTGATCGCCCAGCATTGCGCGCCGCACGTGCATGTCATCAATGCCGGCGACGGCCGCCATGCCCACCCGACCCAGGCCCTGCTGGACATGTACACGATCCGCCACTTCAAGGGCGATTTCACGCAGCTCACGGTGGCCATCGTCGGCGACATCGTGCACTCGCGCGTGGCGCGGTCCGACATCCACGCCCTGACCACCCTGGGCGTGCCGGATATCCGGGCCGTCGGCCCCAAGACCCTGGTGCCAGGTGACTTGCGCGAGATGGGTGTGCGGGTCTGCCACGACATGGCCGAGGGCATCAAGGGCGCCGACGTGATCATCATGCTGCGTCTGCAGAACGAGCGCATGAGCGGCGCGATGCTGCCGAGCGCCGGCGAGTTCTTCAAGCACTTCGGCCTGACGGCAGACAAGCTCGCCCTGGCCAAGCCCGACGCGATCGTGATGCACCCGGGACCGATCAACCGCGGCGTCGAGATCGACTCTTCAGTGGCCGACGGCACGCACAGCGTAATCCTGCCGCAAGTGACCTTCGGGATCGCGGTGCGCATGGCGGTCATGTCCACCATTGCAGGGAATGAAGCATGAAGCGCCTCATCAAGGGCGGCCGCCTGATCGACCCTGCCAGCGGTCTGGATCGCATCGGCGATCTGGCCATAGCCGGCGACCGGGTCATCGCGCTCGGCGAGGTCAGCCGCGACTTCACGCCCGAGCGTACGATCGATGCCGACGGCCTGGTCGTCGCGCCTGGCCTGGTCGACTTGGCGGCGCGCCTGCGCGAGCCCGGCCATGAACACGAGGGTATGCTGGAAAGCGAACTGGCGGCCGCAGCGGCCGGCGGCGTGACCAGCCTCGTCTGCCTGCCGGACACCGACCCGCCCCTCGACGAGCCGGGCCTGGTCGAGATGCTCAAGTTCCGCGCCCGCAAGCTGAGCCGCTGCCGGCTCTTCCCGCTCGGCGCCCTGACGCGCGGCCTGGCCGGAGAGACCCTGACTGAGATGGCCGAGCTGACCGAGGCCGGCTGCGTCGGCTTCTCGCAGGCCGACGTGCCGATGGTCAACACCCTGAGTCTGCAACGCGCGCTGCTCTACGCCGCGACCTATGGCTACACCGTCTGGCTGCGCCCGCAGGACGCCTGGCTCGGCGGGGGTGTGGCGGCCAGCGGTGCGGTGGCGACGCGGCTGGGCCTGTCGGGTGTGCCCGTGATCGCCGAGACGATCGCCCTGCACACGATCTTCGAGCTGGTGCGCGCCACCGGCGCACGCGTGCACTTGTGCCGGCTGTCGAGCGCCGCGGGCATCGACCTGCTGCGCCGGGCCAAGGCCGAAGGCCTGCCGGTGACGGCCGACGTCAGCATCAACTCGCTGCACCTGACCGATGTCGACGTGGGCTTCTTCACCGCCGCGATGCGGGTCACGCCGCCGCTGCGCCAGCAGCGCGACCGCGAGGCGCTGCAGGCGGCCCTGGCCGACGGCACGATCGACGCGCTGGTGTCGGACCACA